>NZ_CP160398.1:3900000-4130000 GCF_040729435.1 Pseudomonas sp. HOU2
ACTGGTCGAGCGTCGCGCCGATCTCGGCCTGCTGTTCTATCACGATGAAATTCCCGAGGCACTGGAGCGCCGGGTATTGGGACGGGTGGAAATGGTCACCGTCTGCGGGATCAATCATCCACTGGCGACGCAGTCCTACGTCACTTGCCAGCAACTGGCGCAGCATCGGCAGCTGCTGATGTCGACGCAGACCAGTGTCTACCCCGGCAACGAACCGGCCAGCCCGCAAGTCTGGCGCGCTGACAGTTTCTACGTGATGGCCGAATGGCTGGTGCGGGATCTGGGCTGGGCCTGGCTGCCCCGGCATGTGGTGCAGTATTCGGCCTATCAGGGGTTGATGGTCGAACTGGACAGCGAATGGACCCCGCCGGCGCTGGTGGTGGAACTGGTCTGGCGCCGAGATGAGCCTCTGGGGCCGGCGGCGCGCTGGCTGGCGGAACGTTTTGCCGTGCACTTGCGGGCGATTGGCGACAAAAGTCGATAAACTCCGCCGCCATGAATAGAACTCTCTACACCGCGCTGTTTTACCTGGGGCTGCCATTGGTGGCGATTCGGCTGTGGCTGCGCTCGCGCAAGGCCCCGGCATATGCCAAACGGATTGGCGAGCGCTTTTCCTGCGGGATGCCGTCACTGCAGCCCGGCGGGATCTGGGTGCACGCGGTGTCGGTTGGCGAAAGCATTGCTGCTGCGCCGATGATTCGCGCCTTGCTGCAATGTTATCCACAGTTGCCGATCACCGTGACTTGCATGACCCCGACCGGTTCGGAACGGATTCAGGCACTGTTCGCCAATGAGCCGCGCATCCAGCATTGTTATCTGCCCTATGACTTGCCGTGCGCAGCGGCGCGTTTTCTGGATCACGCCAAACCGAAACTCGCCGTGATCATGGAAACCGAACTGTGGCCCAACCACATTCACCAGTGCGCCATGCGCGGTATTCCTGTTGCGCTGGCAAACGGCCGACTGTCCGAGCGTTCCGCCAGAGGTTATGGCCGCTTCAGCAAACTGACTGCGCCGATGCTCGCCGAGATGAGTTTTTTTGCGGTGCAGACCGAGGCTGAAGCTCAGCGCTTCCGTGATCTCGGCGCGCGTCCGCAGACGGTCGAGGTCACCGGCTCAATCAAGTTCGACCTGACCATCGACCCGCAGCTGCTGCAGCGCGCCCATGAACTGCGCGGCCAGTGGCAGGCGCTGGAGCGCCCGGTGTGGATCGCCGCCAGCACTCACGAAGGCGAAGACGAAGTGGTGCTCGACGCCCATCGCCGGCTGCTGGCGAACTACCCGAATGCGCTGCTGATTCTGGTGCCGCGCCATCCCGAGCGCTTCAACTCGGTGTTCGAGTTGTGTCAGCGCGAAGGCTTTGCCACGGTGCGCCGATCCACCGGTGCCAATGTCGAGGCAAACACCTCGGTGCTGCTCGGCGACACCATGGGCGAGTTGCTGTTTCTCTATGCACTGGCCGACAGCGCCTTTGTCGGTGGCAGCCTGGTGCCCAACGGCGGGCACAATCTGCTGGAACCGGCGGCACTGGCCAAACCGGTGATCAGCGGCCCGCACCTGTTCAACTTCCTCGACATCGCCGCGCAAATGCGCGAAGCCGGGGCGTTGGCCGAAGTGGATGATGCCGAAGGGCTGGCGGTGGAAGTGCAGCGCCTGTTCGAATTACCCCGCGATGCGCAACGCATGGCCGAGGCCGGGCTGGCGGTGATGCGGCGTAATCAGGGGGCGTTGCAGCGGTTGCTGGATGGGCTGGGCAAGTTGATTCGCTGATTTGCACTCAACCCCTGTGGCGAGGGAGCTTGCTCCCGTTGGGCAGCGCAGCTGCCCCAAGCCCCGATACATCGAGTTGCCAGGTTTACGACTGCTGCGCAGCCGAGCGGGAGCAAGCTCCCTCGCCACAGGTATCTTGTTTGCTGTTTACGGGCGTGCCTTGAGCTGCGCCTCGGCTGCCTTGGCCAGATCCGGTGGCAGGAAGTCCTTGTCCGGGTTGTAGTCGGCTTTCAGATAGCGCCGCAGATCTTCCAGGTCACCCGGATTCAATGTCCCCGCCGCCTGCTTCAGGCGCAGGTTGTCGAGGATGTAGTCGTAGCGGGTGTTGTTGTAGTTGCGCACCGAGGTGTACAGCTGACGCTGGGCATCGAGCACGTCGACGATGTTGCGCGTCCCCACCTGATAACCGATTTCCGTGGCTTCCACCGCGCTCTGGTTGGAGATGATCGACTGACGTCGTGCCTGCACCTGCTCGACATCGGTGTTCACCGCGCGGTGCAGGTTGCGGGTGTTTTCCACCACTTGCCGGCGCAGGGACTCGCGCTGTTGCTCGCTCTGATCCAGTTGCGCATAGGACTGGCGCACTTGCGAACTGGTCAGCCCGCCGCTGTAGATCGGAATATTCAGTTGCAGCGCCAGGGTACGTTGATCGACGTTGCCACTGTACGGCGTACCGAAGGCGTTCGGGTTGGCAAAGCCGAGGGCGTCGTTGTCACCCTTTTCGTATTTGGCCACGGCATCGAGGGTCGGCAAGTGGCCGGCCTTGCGCTGCTTGAGGGTCTGTTCGGCGGAACTGACCGCAAAGTTGCTCGCCAGCAGATTGAGGTTCTGTTTGCCCGCGGTGTCGACCCAGGCCTTGGCGTCGTTCGGTACCGGCGGCAGGATCGGCAGCGTGTGGACGATGCCCTGAATCGAGTTGTACTGACGGTTGGTCAGGGTGATCAGCGCTTCGAACGCATCGTCGACCTGACGCTGCGCAACGATGCGGTTGGCGCGCGCGGTGTCGTAACTGGCTTGTGATTGCAGGACGTCGGTCTTGTCCGACAGGCCGACATCGAAGCGCTCGTTGGACTGGTCGAGCTGACGCTTGAACGCGGCTTCTTCAGCCTTGGTCGAGGCCAGGTTGTCCTGACTGCGCAGCACGTTGAAGTAGCTTTCGGCCGATTGCAGAATCAGATTCTGCTCGGTGGCCGAGAGTTGCAGCGCGGCTTGTTCGTTGACGTCCTTGGCAGCCTGGTACTGGAACCAGCGGTCAGCGCGGAACAAGGGCTGGGCGAGGGTCGCCTGATAGGAATGCGCGCTGCGATTGGCAATGGCCGAAGGCTGGTCGATCGAGGTGCGCACATCCGCCACTTCGGCGCCGCCAGACAAGTTCGGCAGCAAGCCGGCACGGGCCTGCGGCACCACTTCTTTCTGGGCGCCGTACTGGGCGCGGGCGGCGGCCAGATCGGCGTTGTTGTCGACGGCTTCCTGATAGACGCTGACCAGATCGGTCTTGGTCGACAAGGGCGCTTCTGCTGCCCAGGCCATTGCGTTGGACGCACAAGACACGGCAAGAGCCAGTGAAAGTTTGCGCAGCATGAGGCGATCCCTAGCAAAAATATTACGGAAATAATGTGCGCGCCAAGGCTACGGCGCGGCCCCGGCAGCGTCAAGGCGCGCAGGGCACAGCGAGTGTAGTTGCGCAATCGTGCGGCAACAATCCTGCAAGTCCCGCTAATTGCGCCATTCATCATGGTGTTTGCCGCGGTGTTGGCGTTCTTTGCCGGTTGTGTCTAGACTGGCCGGGTTCTTGTCGGGGTGCCTTGCTATGAGGCTGAGATCGAATAATTTCGGATCCCGTTGAACCTGATCAGGTTAGCGCCTGCGTAGGGAACAAGATTTCTCGTCACCCGGCGAGTCCTCTTGTGCTTCGTCCGGGAAATTGTTCGACAATCGAACGCTCGACGACGATGCACAGCACCAGTCCTGGTGCGTCCGTGCCTTTCAGGTTCTGCTCCGACAATCCACTGCCTGGATGCTGTCTGGAGAGCCCGTGATGACGACAAAAGCAAAAAACGCGATCAACCTGAGTGACTCGGCCAAGGTCGACGAGCAATCGGTCAAGCCGTTCACCCGTTCGCAAAAAGTCTACGTTCAGGGCTCGCGCCCGGACATCCGCGTGCCGATGCGCGAAATCACCCTTGATGTGACCCCGACCGACTTCGGCGGCGAAATCAACGCGCCGGTCACCGTCTACGACACCTCCGGCCCGTACACCGATCCGAACGTGGTGATCGACGTGCGCAAAGGTCTGGGCGACGTGCGTTCGGCGTGGATCGACGACCGTGGCGACACCGAGCGTTTGCCAGGCCTGAGTTCCAACTTCGGTCAGGAGCGCCTCGCCGACCCTGAACTGACCAAACTGCGTTTCGCTCACGTCAACAACCCGCGCCGGGCCAAGGCCGGGGCCAACGTCAGCCAGATGCACTACGCGCGCAAAGGCATCATCACCGCCGAGATGGAATACGTCGCCATCCGCGAAAACATGAAGCTGCAAGAAGCCCGCGCCGCTGGCCTGTTGACTCAGCAACACGCCGGCCACAGCTTCGGCGCGAGCATCCCGAAAGAAATCACCGCTGAATTCGTCCGCGAAGAAATCGCCCGTGGTCGCGCGATCATTCCGGCCAACATCAACCACGTCGAACTGGAACCGATGATCATCGGCCGTAACTTCCTGGTGAAGATCAACGGCAACATCGGCAACAGCGCCCTGGGTTCGTCCATCGAAGAAGAAGTGGCGAAACTGACCTGGGGCATTCGCTGGGGTTCGGACACCGTGATGGACCTGTCCACCGGCAAACACATTCACGAAACCCGCGAGTGGATCATCCGCAACTCGCCGGTGCCGATCGGTACCGTGCCGATCTACCAGGCACTGGAGAAGGTCAACGGCGTCGCTGAAGACCTGACCTGGGAGCTGTTCCGCGACACGCTGATCGAGCAGGCCGAGCAGGGCGTCGACTACTTCACCATCCACGCCGGCGTGCTGTTGCGCTACGTGCCGCTGACCGCCAAGCGCGTGACCGGCATCGTTTCCCGTGGCGGTTCGATCATGGCCAAGTGGTGCCTGGCGCACCACAAAGAGAACTTCCTCTACACCCACTTCGACGAAATCTGCGAAATCATGAAGGCCTACGACGTCAGCTTCTCGCTGGGCGACGGCCTGCGTCCGGGCTCGATTGCCGACGCCAACGACGAAGCGCAATTCGGCGAACTGGAAACCCTCGGCGAGCTGACCAAGATCGCCTGGAAACACGACGTGCAGTGCATGATCGAAGGCCCGGGCCATGTGCCGATGCAGTTGATCAAGGAGAACATGGACAAGCAGCTGGAGTGCTGCGACGAGGCGCCGTTCTACACCCTCGGCCCGCTGACCACCGATATTGCGCCGGGTTACGACCACATCACCTCGGGTATCGGTGCGGCGATGATCGGCTGGTTCGGTTGCGCGATGCTCTGCTACGTGACGCCGAAGGAACACCTCGGCTTGCCGAACAAGGATGACGTGAAGACCGGGATCATCACCTACAAGATTGCCGCCCACGCAGCGGACTTGGCCAAAGGGCATCCGGGCGCGCAGATTCGCGACAACGCCTTGAGCAAGGCGCGTTTCGAATTCCGTTGGGAAGACCAGTTCAACCTCGGTCTCGATCCGGACACCGCGCGTTCGTATCACGACGAAACCCTGCCGAAGGACTCGGCCAAGGTCGCGCATTTCTGTTCGATGTGCGGGCCGAAATTCTGCTCGATGAAGATCACCCAGGAAGTCCGCGAGTATGCGGCCAACCAGCGGATCGACGCGGTCGACGTGGATGTCGCCCAAGGCCTGGCGGAACAGGCCGAGCGGTTCAAGAAGGAAGGCAGTCAGCTGTACAAGAAGGTTTGATCTGACCTGAAAGGCTCTGGGATGACCGGAGCCTCTGTGGCGAGGGAGCTTGCTCCCGCCCGGCTGCGAAGCAGTCGTAAATCCGGCCAACGCGTTCTGATTGAAAGAACGCGTTGGCCGGTTTTGGGTCTGCTGCGCAGACCAGCGGGAGCAAGCTCCCTCGCCACAGGCATGGTGTGCGATCACACACAACAACAAATGTCCCTCTGAGATAACACCCTTGAGCATTCAACCCGGCACTTATTCCCCCGACCTCGCCGTACCCGCCGACAAGCGAGTATTCGGCGGTCGCGATCTGTTTTCCCTGTGGTTCTCCCTCGGTATCGGCCTGATGGTCTTGCAGACCGGTGCCTTGCTCGCGCCCGGTCTGGGCCTCTCCGGTTCGCTGCTGGCGATTTTCCTCGGCACGCTGGTTGGCGTGCTGCTGTTGGCCGCCGTTGGCGTGATCGGCAGCGACACCGGTCTGTCGTCGATGGCCGCGCTGAAACTGAGTCTCGGCAGCAAAGGCGCGAGCCTGCCGGCGCTGCTCAACCTGCTGCAACTGATCGGTTGGGGCTCGTTCGAAATTATCGTCATGCGCGACGCCGCCAGCCTGCTCGGCAGCCGTGCGTTCAGCGAAGGTTCGCTGTGGGCCAACCCGATGCTCTGGACCTTGTGCTTCGGCGCACTGGCGACTTTGCTCGCGGTCAGCGGGCCGCTGACGTTCGTGCGCAAGATCCTGCGTAAATGGGGTATCTGGCTGATCCTCGCCGCGTGCATCTGGCTGACCTGGAATCTGTTCGCCAAGGCTGATCTGGCGGCACTCTGGGCCCGTGCCGGGGACGGTTCGATGCCGTTTGCCGTGGGCTTCGACATTGCCATCGCGATGCCGCTGTCGTGGCTGCCGCTGATCGCCGATTACTCGCGTTTCGGCAAGCGGGCGAAGAACGTCTTCGGCGGCACCGCCATCGGTTTCTTCATCGGCAATTTCTGGTTGATGAGTCTCGGCGTGGCCTACACCCTGGCGTTTGCGCCGAGCGGTGAAGTCAATGCGTTGCTGCTGGCACTGGCCGGGGCCGGTCTGGGCATTCCGCTGTTGCTGATTCTGCTGGATGAGTCGGAAAACGCTTTCGCCGACATTCATTCGGCAGCGGTGTCGAGCGGGATTCTGTTGCGCCTGAAAGTCGAGCATCTGGCCTTGGCCATCGGCGTGATCTGCACCCTGATTGCACTGCTGGCGCCATTGGCGCAGTACCAGAACTTCCTGTTGCTGATCGGCTCGGTGTTTGCGCCGCTGTTCGGCGTGGTGCTGGTGGATCACTTCATCCTGCGCAAGCGCAGCGCTCAGGTGGCGTCAGGCGCATTGCGCTGGCCGGCGCTGTTGGCGTGGCTGGGCGGGATCAGCACCTACCACTTGCTGGCGAATCTGTATCCGGATGTCGGCGCGACCCTGCCGGCACTGGTGCTGGCAGGGCTGTTGCAGCTGGTGCTCGGGCGAGCCTTCAGTTACGGCCCGGAAACAGCTCGGGTTTGAGAATGCCGTTCAGGCGCGGGTAAGGGATCTTCAGTTCGACGTGGCCCAGCGCGTAAGGCGCGATGGTGCTCACGTCGTACTTGAGGATCACGCCACCGTAGGTCAGCGCCACGTTCGGGGTTTTCACGAACGGCCAGCTCTTCACGAAATCCGCTTCCTGATCGAGCTTGGTGCTGATCAGCCAGCTGTTGTGCGCCACTTGCGCCGCTTTCCAGAACGCGTCTTCCTGACCCGGCAGCAACATGTCCGACAGGTTCAGCACTTTATGCTGCTGGCGCGAATAGTTGATGAAACCGCGCCCCGGGGTGCCATGGGCGCCGCCGGTGTCGAGGTAGCTCGACAGCTCGATGATCACCAAGCCGTCATGCTGCTCGCGTACCTTGGCCTGCAGATAGCTGCTGTTGCGCGGGCCGGCGGTACGCAGGAACTGCTCACGATAGGCGGCCAGGGTCGGCGCAACCGGGGCGTTGGTCTCGGTGCGGGTCATTTGCAGCAGGCGTTTTTCGATGATGCCGTCCAGCGCAGGTTCGGCGGCGAAGTGCACGGTATCGATATTCACCAGCGGGCAGTCCGGGTTGGAACAGCCGGGTTTCAGGGTTTCCGACGCGTCGCGGGTGGTGTCCAGCGGCGTGCGGTAGTTGGGCTGGAACAGGTTGGCGCAGGCGCCCAGGGTCAGGGCGATGGCGGCCACGGAGGCAATTTTGAAAAGCGACATGGGCGTCCTTTCTGAAACAGGGGAAGGCGAAAAGTTATCCGCTTCGACTCTCGCCGAAGCAGTCAGTTCGCCACTAAGCTAATTAGAGTGGGTTTCGCCGCCACCGTCCATCCCGCTGACGGTAAAGGGGCTGCATCAATCATGGCGGGCGCGTTAGGATGGCGCGAAGTAGAGGTCGCCAGTCACAACAAGCAACCTCGTATTGGATTTGCAGCAAGAGAGGATGCTCATGACAGATTTTGCCAACGCCACTCCGGCCACCGTCGACGTCGTAAAGCGCGAGCGCTGCTACGAGGGCTTCTACAAGCTCGACCGTTTGCACCTGCGCCATGAACTGTTCGCCGGCGGCATGAGCCGCGAGATCAACCGCGAAGTCTTCGTGCGTCACGATGCCGTGTGCCTGCTGCCTTACGATCCAAAGCGCGATGAAGTGGTGCTGCTCGAGCAGTTTCGCGTCGGTGCCATGGGCAAGACCGACAACCCGTGGCTGGTTGAACTGGTCGCCGGTCTGATCGACAAGGCCGAAGTGCCGGAAGAAGTTGCTCACCGCGAGGCGCAGGAGGAAGCTGGGCTGGATATCAAGGCCCTGTGGCCGATGACCCAATATTTCCCGTCGCCGGGCGGCAGCAACGAATTCGTGCATTTGTTCCTGGGGCACTGCAGCACCGAAGGCGTAGGCGGCCTGCATGGGCTGGAGGAAGAAGCAGAAGACATCCGCGTCACGGTCTGGGCCTTTGAAGATGCCTTGCAGGCCGTCCGTGACGGACGCATTGCCAACGCGGCGAGCATCATCGCCTTGCAATGGCTGGCGCTCAACCGCGCCGAAGTGAGGGGGTTATGGTCGTAAACAAGTTGCGCGATCGCTATCGAGTCGACCTCGCCGGGCTGCAAGCTGCCTGCGAGGCCAACTACGCGCGCCTGATGCGACTGGTGCCGGACATGCGCAACGACCCCGAGGCGCGGCGGATCGCCGTGACCCAGGGTGAGCAGATGCTCGGCGTGCTGGCCCTCGAAGTGCTGCAGACCTGCCCGTACACCACCACGTTGCAGGTGCGTCAGGAACACAGTCTGCCGTGGCTGCCGGTACCGCAACTGGAAGTGCAGGTTTATCACGACGCGCGCATGGCCGAGGTCATCAGTGCCGAGCATGCACGACGCTTTCGCGGCATCTATCCTTACCCGAACGCCGCGATGCATCAGCCGGATGAAAAGGCCCAGCTCAATCTGTTCCTGGGGGAATGGCTGAGCCATTGTCTGGCCCTGGGGCACGAGTACGAAGTCGTACGCTAGTTGTGAACTGCGTCCGGTTCGCCGGTTTCCCCTTTGCGTCATCCCCCAGCATAATTGCGGCACTCAACCGATTCCGTGCTTTTGCCCTGGGAGAACGCCTTGCCGAGCGTATCCGCATTGACCACCGCCGATCCGGCGTTGCTGGTGCAGCTATCCGACAGTCACCTGTTCGCCGAGGCGGACGGCACGCTGCTGGGCATGAACACCCGCGAGAGCCTGCAAAAGGTCATTGAGCTGGTGTTGGGGCAGCAGCCGCAGATCGATCTGATCCTCGCCACCGGTGATATATCCCAGGACGGCACGCTGGAGTCGTACCAGCAGTTTCGCCAGATGAGTGCGCAGATCGATGCGCCGGCGCGCTGGATTCCCGGCAATCACGATGAGCCGCTGATCATGGCTGAGGCCGCGGTGCAAAGCGCACTGCTGGAGTCGGTGGTTGATATCGGCAACTGGCGCGTGACCCTGCTCGACTCGGCGGTGCCGGGTTCTGTGCCGGGTTATCTGCAGGACGATCAACTGCAACTGCTGGCGCGTTCGTTGAGTGAAGCTCCGGAGCGCCATCATCTGGTGTGCTTCCACCATCATCCGGTGTCGATCGGATGCTCGTGGATGGAGCCGATCGGTTTGCGCAACCCCGAAGCTTTTTTCGATGTGCTGGACCGTTTTCCCCAGGCCCGCGCAGTGCTGTGGGGGCATGTGCATCAGGAAATCGACCGCGAACGCAACGGCGTACGGCTGATGGCTTCGCCTTCGACCTGCATTCAGTTCGAGCCGGGCAGTGACGACTTCAAGGTCGGCGAGCAGGCACCGGGCTATCGCTGGTTGCGGCTGCTGCCGGACGGGCGGCTGGAAACCGGTGTCGAGCGCGTGACCGACTTCGAATTCACCGTCGATTACGGCTCCGAAGGCTACTGATTTCGATCAAGAGCCCCTCACCCCCAGCCCTCTCCCGGAGGGAGAGGGAGCTGACCGATGTGTCTGGCGTTATCCATCGACCTGAAAGAATGTGTCGATTATGGATTCGCTGAAGCTCGCTCAAGTCGGTGTAGCACTTGAATATCCCCCATTCAGTCCCCTCTCCCTCCGGGAGAGGGCTAGGGTGAGGGGCTTTCTCCCTGTAAACTCCGCTATCTTTCGCCGACACCCAGGGAGCTCAAATGTCCGGTTCGATCCTCTATATCCACGGTTTCAACAGCGCGCCGGCCTCGAAAAAGGCCTGTCAGCTGGTCGCGGTGATGGAGCGGTTGGGGTTGAGCGAGCAATTGCGTGTCCCGGCGCTGCACCACCATCCGCGTGAAGCCATCGGTCAGTTGCAGCAGGCGATTGCCGAGCTGGGCCGGCCGTTGCTGGTGGGAAGCTCCCTCGGCGGCTACTATGCGACTCACCTGGCTGAGCGCCACGGCTTGAAAGCCCTGCTGGTCAACCCGGCGGTCAGCCCGCACCGGATGTTCGACGGCTACCTGGGCACGCAGAAAAACCTGTATACCGATGAAACCTGGGAATTGACCCACGACCATGTGACGGCCCTGGCCGAGCTGGAAGTGCCGGCGCCCGTGGATGCACAGCGTTATCAGGTGTGGTTGCAGACCGGCGATGAAACACTGGATTATCGCCTCGCCCAGCAGTATTACCGGGCCTGCGCCTTGCGCATTCAGGCCGGCGGCGACCATGGTTACCAGGGTTTTGCCGAACAATTACCGGCGTTGTTGAGTTTTGCCGGCATTGGCGCCGATTTGTATCAGGCAATCGATTTCACCGCACTGTGAAGTCTTGCCCCTTTTCATTGAATCACTGACGACGAGACCCTATGGCCACTCCCAGCGCTAGCTCTTATAACGCCGACGCCATCGAAGTCCTCTCGGGCCTCGACCCGGTGCGCAAACGCCCCGGCATGTACACCGACACCAGTCGGCCGAACCACCTCGCCCAGGAAGTCATCGACAACAGTGTCGACGAAGCCCTGGCCGGCCACGCCAAATCGGTGCAGGTCATTCTGCACGCCGATCACTCGCTGGAAGTCAGCGACGATGGTCGCGGCATGCCGGTCGACATTCACCCGGAAGAGGGCGTGTCGGGTGTCGAGCTGATCCTCACCAAACTGCATGCGGGCGGCAAGTTTTCCAACAAGAACTACCAGTTCTCCGGCGGTCTGCACGGGGTGGGTATTTCCGTGGTCAACGCCTTGTCGACCGAAGTCCGGGTACGCGTGAAGCGTGACGGCAACGAATACCAGATGACCTTCAAGGATGGCTTCAAGGCCACCGAGCTGGAAGTCGTCGGCACCGTCGGCAAGCGCAACACCGGCACCAGCGTGTACTTCGCGCCGGATCCGAAATATTTCGATTCACCGAAATTCTCCATCAGCCGCCTCAAGCACGTGCTCAAGGCCAAGGCTGTGTTGTGCCCGGGCCTGCTGGTCAGCTTCGAAGACAAAGGCACCGGCGAAAAGGTCGAGTGGCATTACGAAGACGGTCTGCGCTCCTATCTGGTAGACGCGGTCAGCGAATTCGAACGCCTGCCGGACGAGCCATTCTGCGGCAGCCTCGCCGGTAATAAAGAAGCGGTCGACTGGGCGCTGCTGTGGTTGCCGGAAGGTGGCGACGCGGTGCAGGAAAGCTACGTCAACCTGATCCCGACGGCGCAGGGCGGTACCCACGTCAACGGTTTGCGTCAGGGCCTGCTCGATGCGATGCGCGAATTCTGCGAATTCCGCAGCCTGCTGCCACGCGGCGTGAAGCTGGCGCCGGAAGACGTCTGGGAGCGCATCGCTTTCGTGCTGTCGATGAAGATGCAGGAGCCGCAATTCTCCGGCCAGACCAAAGAGCGTCTGTCGTCCCGTGAAGCGGCGGCGTTCGTTTCCGGCGTCGTGAAAGATGCATTCAGCCTGTGGCTCAACGCCAACCCGGAAACCGGTCTGGCGCTGGCCGAACTGGCGATCAACAACGCCGGGCGTCGCCTCAAGGCGAGTAAAAAGGTCGAACGCAAGCGCGTCACCCAGGGGCCGGCGCTGCCGGGCAAACTGGCTGACTGCGCCGGGCAGGACCCGATGCGTTCCGAGCTGTTCCTGGTCGAAGGTGATTCCGCCGGTGGTTCCGCCAAGCAAGCGCGGGACAAGGAATTTCAGGCGATCCTGCCGTTGCGCGGCAAGATCCTCAACACCTGGGAAGTCGACGGCAGCGAAGTGCTGGCCAGCCAGGAAGTGCACAACATTGCCGTGGCCATCGGGGTTGATCCGGGTGCGGCAGACATGAGCCAGCTGCGTTACGGCAAAATCTGCATCCTCGCCGACGCCGACTCAGACGGTCTGCACATCGCGACCTTGCTTTGCGCGTTGTTCGTCCAGCATTTCCGCCCGTTGGTGGATGCCGGTCACGTCTACGTGGCGATGCCGCCGCTGTACCGCATCGACCTCGGCAAGGAGATCTACTACGCCCTCGACGAAGCCGAGCGCGACGGGATTCTCGACCGTCTGGTGGCCGAGAAGAAACGCGGCAAACCGCAGGTCACCCGATTCAAAGGTCTGGGTGAAATGAACCCGCCGCAATTGCGTGAAACCACCATGGACCCGAACACGCGGCGTCTGGTGCAACTGACGCTGGGCGACGATTTCGCTGAGACCTCGGAAATGATGGACATGCTGCTGGCGAAGAAACGCGCCGGTGACCGCAAGAGCTGGCTCGAATCCAAGGGCAACCTCGCCGAGGTGACGGCCTGATGCGGTTTGGCTGGGCCTTGGCGGGTGCGTTGCTGCTGAGTGCGATGAGTGTGTCGGCCGAGCCGCTGCAGGAGCTGCGTGTGCTCTCCGAACACCCGGTCGAAGGCATGCGTGGCGGCAACCTGTCGGGACTGGCCCTGTGTGGCAGCGAGTTGTGGACGGTGTCGGACCGCGATGACGATCAGATCTATCGGCTCAATACCGCCGATCGGGTCTGGCAGGCCGAAGCCTTGCACATCGACGTGCCCCCGGTGCCGGAGACCGGTCTGCCGTGGGGATTGCGCTCGCGCAATTGGGCCGCGTCGTTCGTGCGCGGTGGCGACCTGGATTTCGAAGGTATCAGCTGCGACAGCGCCGGCAATCGCTACATTGTCAGCGAGGGCCACGCGGCGGTCTTGCAGGTGCCCGTCAGCGGCCCGGTCAACTGGCTGAAGATTTCGCCGATGATGGTTCGCGAAGCACGTGCCAGTGGCATGCTCCTGCATTTCAACGCGATCTTCGAAGGTCTGGCGATCAATCCGGCGGGCGATCAGATGTGGCTGGCCGGCGAACGGCAAAACCGCGGCTTGCTGCTGATCAAGCGTCAGCAGACAGTGTGGGATTGCGACGGTCGTTGCGTGCTGCTCAGCGAGGGCGGCAAGGAGGTGCAGCCGCCGCAGTTCCCGCATGCCAAAGCGGTCGACCGCGACTTTTCCGACCTTTCGTTGTTCAACGGCAAATTGTTTACCCTTGAACGCAACGCCTTCCAGATTTGTCGGCGCGATGCGCAGACCGCCAAGGTCGAGCGTTGCTGGTCGTACGCCGCTGAACTGTTGCAGGCCAACCGCCGTTACGCGCAGAACTTCGGGCTGGAAGAGGCACTGATCGTTGACGCTGATGGTGCGTGGGTCGGCGTCGACAATAATTTCGGCCCCCGCGCCGACGGTGAGGTTCGCCCGATCGTCTGGCGTTTCGCCGCGCCGGAAGGTGGCTGGAGCGCCAAGCCGTGAATCAGCAACCGCCGGGTAAACGCGCCGGCCGGGTGCTGATGATTCTGGCCTGGTGCGCGGGGCTGTTTCTGGCCACGCGGTTTTTCGGCCAGTGGGAACAGCGTCAGCAGAATCCGAATGTCGTGGTCAGCTCCGAGCAGCATGACGGCGTGATCGAAGTAAAACTGGCCGGCAATGCTCAAGGGCATTTTGTCGCCAGCGGTCAGATCAACGGTGAGCCGGTGGAGTTCATGCTCGACACCGGCGCCACCGATGTGGCGATCCCGGCGGATCTGGCCAAACGCTTGAAACTGGAAGAAGGTTTCGGCGTGACCCTGAGCACGGCCAACGGCCTGACCCAGGGCTACCGGACAAAGATCGACCGCCTGCAACTGGGCGACATCGTGCTGCGGGACGTCCGCGCACTGGTGGCGCCGGGGCTGCATGGCGATCAGGTGCTGCTCGGCATGAGCGCCCTGAACAAACTTGAATTTACCCAGCGCGGTGGCACCATGCTGCTGCGCCAGACAACGAACCGATGAGGCCCGCATGAGCGACTCCCTTGATCTCAGCCTGGACGGTGTAGAACGCCGCTCGCTGGCTGACTTCACCGAAAATGCCTACCTCAACTACTCCATGTACGTGATCATGGACCGTGCCCTGCCGCATATCGGCGACGGCCTGAAACCGGTACAGCGGCGTATCGTCTACGCCATGAGCGAGCTGGGGCTGGACGCCGATTCCAAGCACAAGAAATCGGCGCGTACCGTCGGTGACGTGCTCGGCAAGTTCCACCCGCACGGCGACTCAGCGTGCTACGAAGCGATGGTGCTGATGGCCCAGCCGTTCAGCTATCGCTACACACTGGTCGATGGCCAGGGCAACTGGGGTGCGCCGGACGATCCGAAGTCCTTCGCCGCCATGCGTTACACCGAAGCCCGTCTGTCGCGTTATTCCGAAGTGCTGCTCAGCGAACTGGGCCAGGGCACCGCCGACTGGGGGCCGAACTTCGACGGTACCTTGCAGGAACCTTTGGTTCTGCCGGCGCGTTTGCCGAACATCCTGCTCAACGGCACCACCGGCATCGCTGTCGGTATGGCCACCGACGTGCCACCGCACAACCTGCGCGAAGTCGCCACCGCCTGCGTGCGTCTGCTCGATGAGCCGAAAGCCACGGTCGAGCAGCTCTGCGAGCACATTCAAGGCCCGGATTACCCGACCGAAGCGGAAATCATCACGCCGCGCGCCGATCTGCTGAAAATGTACGAAACCGGCAAGGGCTCGGTGCGCATGCGCGCCGTGTACCACGTCGAGGACGGCGACATCATCGTCACCGCGCTGCCGCACCAGGTCTCCGGGGCCAAGGTGCTGGAGCAGATCGCCGCGCTGATGCAGGCCAAACCGTCGAAAGCGCCGCAGATCGCAGACCTGCGTGACGAGTCCGACCACGAAAACCCGTGCCGCATCGTGATCATTCCGGTCAACAGCCGCGTCGATCACGAAGCGCTGATGCAGCACCTGTTCGCCAGCACCGAGCTGGAGTCGACCTACCGGGTCAACGTCAACATTATCGGTCTGGACGGCAAGCCGCAGCTGAAGAACCTGCGTGCATTGCTGGTCGAATGGCTGGAATTCCGCGTGCTGACCGTGCGCCGCCGTCTGCAATTCCGCCTCGACAAGGTCGAGCGTCGTCTGCACCTGTTGGACGGTTTGTTGATCGCCTACCTCAACCTGGATGAAGTGATCCACATCATCCGTACCGAGGAGCACCCGAAAGCCAAGCTGATCGAGCGTTTCGCCCTCAGCGAGATTCAGGCCGACTACATCCTCGACACCCGTCTGCGGCAGTTGGCGCGTCTGGAAGAGATGAAGCTGCGCGACGAGCAGGACGAACTGCTCAAGGAACAAGCCAAGCTGCAAGCCCTGCTGGGCAGCGAAGCCAAGCTGAAGAAACTGGTGCGCACCGAGCTGCTGAAAGACGCTGAAACCTACGGCGATGACCGTCGTTCGCCGATCGTCGAGCGCGCTGAAGCGAAAGCGCTGACCGAACACGATCTGCTGCCGAACGAGAAAGTTACCGTCGTGCTGTCGGAAAAAGGCTGGATTCGTTCGGCCAAGGGCCATGACATCGATGCCACCGGCCTGTCGTACAAGGCGGGTGACGGCTTCAAGACCTCGGCGGCGGGGCGTTCCAACCAGTCTGCCGTGGTGATTGACTCCACTGGCCGCAGCTATTCGGTTGCCGCCCATACCTTGCCGTCGGCGCGCGGCCAGGGCGAACCGTTGACCGGGCGTCTGACCCCGCCACCGGGCGCGACTTTCGAATGCGTGCTGATGCCGGAAGACGATGCTCTGTACGTGATCGCCTCCGACGCCGGTTACGGTTTCGTGGTCAAAGGCGAAGACCTGCAAGCCAAGAACAAGGCCGGTAAAGCCCTGTTGAGCTTGCCGAACAACGCCAAGGTGATCGCGCCGCGTCCGGTGACTGATCGCGAGAATGACTTGCTTGCCGCCGTGACCAGCGAGGGGCGGATGCTGGTCTTCAATATCAGCGATTTGCCGCAGTTGGCGAAGGGCAAAGGCAACAAGATCATCGGTGTGCCGGGTGACCGTGTCGCCAGCCGTGAAGAGTTTGTCACGGACATTGCGGTTATCCCCGCGGGGGCTACGTTGATCCTGCAAGCAGGCAAACGTCCCTATAAACTGAAAGCTGAAGACCTCGAGCACTACAAAGGTGAGCGCGGACGGCGTGGCAACAAGCTTCCACGTGGCTTCCAGCGGGTCGATGCGCTGCTCGTCGAAAACCTCAATTAGGCGAAAACGCCCATCTAGAGGCGTCGATCTACGATTTAACGCGTAGATCGACGCTTTGGCGCTGGAGTCGGAACGCATATTCACGGATGATATGGCCTTTCCAAGCGCCGGCGTGGCCGAGCGTTCTTCATATTTATTGAGTATTTTCACTGTGGTCAGCCTTGTGGCGGCCACCTGGACGGGATGATGACTGCTCTGCGCCCCCTTATTTTTCTGCTCGCTGGCGTTTTGGGCCTGGCGGGCTGCAGCGTTCACCAGCCGGTGTCGCTGTATCAGCTGGACAGCGGAAGTCCGGCTCAGCCTGCGCAAAGCGCAGGCATGGCGGTTTTGTTGGGTCCGGTAGTCATTGCTGATTACCTGCAACGTGAAACTTTGCTGCAACGTCAACCGGACGGCAGCCTGCAAGCCTCGACCGACGGTCGCTGGGCGGGCAGCCTTTCGTCGGATATCGATCAATTGCTGATGCGTCAGGTAGCCGGCCATCTGGACAGCCAGCGTGTGGTATTGGCACCCGCCACTCTGGGGTTTGCCCCGGATGTGCAGGTATTGCTGACCATCACGCGTCTGGACTCCGGTGAGAAGCAACCGGCGATCCTCGATGCGCAATGGCGTCTGATCGACCGTCGTGGTCAGGTGCGCGACAACCGCATCGTTCATCTGCAGGAGCTGCACGCCGGCACCACGGCTTCGCAGGTGCAGGCGCAGGGGATTCTGCTGCAGCGTCTGGCCGAGCAATTGTCGGTGGCGCTCAAACCGTTGGCCAACCAGCCTCCGGTGGCCGAAGCACCGCGTAAGGCAGCGCCTAAACCGGCAGCGCCGGCGGCGGATGCAGAGAAGCAGCCAAAGATTCCGATGGCTTCGCCGATTCGCACGGATATGGAAGTGTTCCGCTTCTAAGTCTGAATCAGCGTCAAACCAGAGCCCGCCTTGTGCGGGCTTTGTTGTGTCTGGGGTTTGGCAAGATCAAAAGCCCCTCACCCTAGCCCTCTCCCGGAGGGAGAGGGGACTGACCGAGGTGTCTGGCGTCATACGTCGACCTGAAAGGTCTTGGCGATTATGGCTTCGGTAGAGCAGAGGCGACCGAGGCGTCTGGTGTCATCCGTCGACCTGAAAGAGTTTGGCGATTATGGATTCAAAGCAGGACGTGCAGGTCGGTGTAACTCTGGAATATCCCCCAATGAGTCCCCTCTCCCTCTGGGAGAGGGCTAGGGTGAGGGGCTTTTCAATCGCCCACGAAAAAGCCCGCAGACAATCACTCGTCTGCGGGCTTCTGTGCATCTGGCCTAAGGCTTACGCCCGACGCTCATGCATCCGCGCCAGTTGTCGCTCGAGCATCGACGGATAAGGCTCCATCAACCGCTCGACACAGCAAGCCCCCTCGGGGCTGGCGATCGGGCGGATCCGCGCACGCTGGCGAATCAGGTTGTCGTCACCGATCTTGCGCTCGACCAGCAGCAGGTTGCGGCTGTGTTGCGACAGGGCCAGCGCATCCTGGGCCGAATCGGTCAGCAGCAGGTCGATCTGGCTCAGGCCGAACAGCTCGTCGCCCAGGGTCAGGCCCAGTTGCAATTGCAGGGTGATCCCGCTGTCGGCGACTTCGATCTGCAACTGATGGCCCAGCGCCCGCAGCAACTCGCCGCAACAGATGGCGTTGGTCAGGTAGTCGTCACCGCTGTCTTCGGTGTGGAACAGCATCAGCGTGCTGCCGTCATTCAGGGTTTCGATCTCGCCCTGATACAGCGAAGCAGCCTGATCGAGGCAGTCGCGGTAGCGCTCCAGCAACTCTTCCAGACGGGCACGCGGCAGGCGCCGCAGTTGTTCTTGCGAACCCAGCTGGATCGCCAGCACCGCGCTGTGCTGCGGTACGCTTGGTGTGGCCTTGCGCGCGACCGGTTGCGGCGCTGCATCCAGCGACTCGTCGCGCAGATCGGCAAACGCGTCGTCGTCTTCATCGTCTTCGACGGTGCTGACCACGTGGCGCGGCGCAGGTTTTTGCGCAGCCATCGGGCGGGTTTCGTCAAAGCTCGGGTCACGCAGATTGCGCACTTCGAACTCTGGCTCATCCTCTTCCTCGAACTCGGGTTCCGGCTCGGGCTCAGGTTTAGGTGCAGGTTCCGGCGCGAAGTTGGCGTGCAGCTGACGCGCAAGGTCGCCGATCTCGTCCTGCCGGTCGGTGCCCGGGGTGTATTCGTCGATGTTGCGCAGCCACACGCGCAGTTGCAGCAACGGCGTCGACAGGTAGCGCCCCATGCGCAGGCTCAGGGCCAGCGACAGCGCCAACAGAATCGCACTGAGAATGCCCATGCTTTGCAGGCTGATGGTCATCGGCTGCTGGAACTGATCCATGTCCAGGCTGATGCGCAGTTGCCCGGCGGTCACGTCCTGGAAAGTGATCTTGCTCTCATACATGCCCTCGGCTTCGCCCAGCAGGCTGTGCTTGGGGCGCTGACCGGATTCGGCGAGGATACGGTTGTCCACGCTATAGATAGCCGCGTGGGCCACCAGTTTGTTCTTGGTCAGGTTGTTGAGCAGCACGTTGAGGCTGAGGATGTCGTTGGACACCAGCAGTTCAGTGGCGGAGGTGGCGGTCTGCGTGGTCAGGCTTTCGCCCAGCGCATCGGCCTGCTCGTGCATGGCCTGCTTGAACTGCAAGCCCATCACCCCGGCATAGATCACCAGGGCCAGAGCGACCAGGATCACGTTATGGCTGGCAATGCGCAATGCAATCGGTACACGGCGATGACGCAGTGCACGGAAGATCAGCAGGAAGAAGTTATCGGTTTTAACTGGCGTGGGCCGGTTCACTGAGCTCGGCTCTTTTGTCCGTGAAGTTGACGCGCAGTATAGCGACAGGCCCTAGACCGGCAAAGCGCTCGCGGTGCCCGATGGTCACTGAAAGTGGGTAGAATGCGGTTTTTTTCCAGTTGCGGGGGTGCGCGTTGCGCGAAATCGTCCTGATTAACATCACGGGAGTCGACCGTCCGGGTCTGACTGCGGCCATTACCGGCGTTCTGGCACAAGGTGGTGTGAACATTCTCGACATCGGTCAGGCGGTGATCCACGACACCCTGTCGTTCGGCATCCTGGTTGAAATTCCCGACTCCGAGCAGGGCAAAGCCGTGCTCAAGGACATTCTGTTCAAGGGCTACGAGCTAGAGCAGCAGGTGCGCTTCACTCCGGTATCCGAAGAGGATTACCAG
Source organism: Pseudomonas sp. HOU2 (assembly GCF_040729435.1). Classification (NCBI taxonomy): domain Bacteria; kingdom Pseudomonadati; phylum Pseudomonadota; class Gammaproteobacteria; order Pseudomonadales; family Pseudomonadaceae; genus Pseudomonas; species Pseudomonas sp. HOU2. Next base: position 3,919,914 of record NZ_CP160398.1, read on the forward strand.
CAATGGGTGGGCAATCAGGGCAAGAAACGCCACATCGTCACCCTGTTGACCCGCAAAGTGACCGCCGGCCAATTGCAGGCGGTCAGCTCGATCACTGCCAAATATGGCCTGAACATCGACCATATCGACCGTTTGTCGGGTCGCATGCCGCTGGACACGCCAGCCGACAAGGGCAAGGGCTGCATCGAGTTCTCCGTGCGTGGCGAAGCGGCAGATCCGCAGGCGCTGCGCGCCGAATTCCTCAGCGTCGCGCAGGAGCTGAACGTCGACATCGCCTTCCAGGAAGATTCGCTGTTCCGTCGCAACCGGCGTCTGGCGGTGTTCGACATGGACTCCACGCTGATCGAAGCCGAAGTCATCGACGAACTGGCCAAGGCCGCCGGTGTCGGCGAGCAAGTCTCGGCCATCACCGAGCGCGCGATGGCCGGCGAACTGGATTTTCGCGCCAGCTTCAAGGAGCGTCTGGCGCTGCTCAAGGGCCTGGACGTCAGCGTGCTGGACTCCATCGGCGCTTCGCTGCGCCTGACCGAAGGCGCGGAAACCCTGTTCGCCGAACTCAAGCGTCTGGGCTACAAGACCGCGATCCTGTCCGGCGGCTTCACTTACTTCGCCAAGCAGTTGCAGGCCAAACTCGGCATTGACTACGTGTTCGCCAACGAACTGGAAGTGGTCGACGGAAAGTGCACCGGCGTGGCGATCGAGCCGATTGTCGACGCGCAGCGCAAGGCTGACCTGCTGAAGGAACTGGCACACAAGGAAGGCTTGCGTCTGGAGCAGACCATCGCCGTGGGTGATGGCGCGAACGATCTGCCGATGCTGGCGATTGCCGGTCTGGGCGTGGCGTTCCGCGCCAAGCCGCTGGTCAAGCAGTCGGCGAAGCAGGCGATCTCTACGCTGGGGCTGGATGGTGTGCTGTATTTGCTGGGCTTTCGCGATCGCGACGGGCAGCTCTGAGCCTGAGGCGGCCTCTGTGGCGAGGGAGCTTGCTCCCGCTGGGGCGCGAAGCGGCCCCACTCTTTAATTCAAGAGAATGGGACTGCTGCGCAGTCCAGCGGGAGCAAGCTCCCTCGCCACAGTATCTTTAAGGATTCAAAGCGATTTCCACAACGAATCGAAATTCTCCTCGCTCCCGCCATTCTGCGCGGCCTCCAGCGAGCGATAGGCAAACTGATTGAAACTGTGCGTACTCGCCACCCGTCGATCCAGCCCGGCGCGGTGTTCTTCGCCGTGGGTGTTGATCAGCACCTTGTTGCCCTCCTGAAACGGCAGGCGTGGGGCGAGCAAGGTCGCCGGCAAGTCGATGGCACTGATCTCCGGCAATAGCAGCCCGCGTAAATAGTGGCTGTGATCATCCCGCGAGCGCACCAGTTGCAAACCACAAGGTTCGGCGTGTGGCGCCACCAGTTCTATGCCCATTTGCGGCCCGCTGCCGCGTACCTGGCGAATCCAGCGCACCACCGCGATGCTCCAGCCCTGATTCGAACTGTCCTGAATCCCGACCATTTCTCCGGCCTGTAACTCGGCCGGCACCTCACTTGGCCAGCCCAGGCAATAACCACCGGGGCTGTGGTTGATCACCGGCAACGTGTAGGTCGGGTAGTTCGGCGTGCTGTCGGGATCGCTTTCGTCCTCGCCCAGATGGTCGTACTGGATTTCCTCGTAGGGCAGCAACTCGTCTGCCGCAGACTGCGGTGCGGCGTCGAAGGCCTTGCTCCAGCTGTCCTTTTCACCCTTGACCACCGCGCGGCTGAAGTTGGCCGCGCGGGCGCCGGGATGTTTCAGCAGTTCGCTGAAGCTGCGTTCGCCGCCCAGATAGAAGTGCAGGGCGCTCATGCCGACGCACACGGTCAGGCTGCCCTGGCCGGCAGTGCGCTGAAAACTGCGTTCGGCAGCCTGCCCCCAACTGGCGTGCAGATGCTGCAGGGTGTCGAGGCTCAGTCCTGCCGGGATCGGCAACGGCGTCGACGTCTCCTGCTGCAGTAAATGCGCTTCGATCACGTTCACCAGCGGTTGTGGATCGAAACCGAGCAATGCGCCCTGTTGTTCTTTGCGAAACATGCTGCGGTAGCGCGGGCCGGCGTCCAGTTCGGCGCTGATGGCGAACAGTCCATCCTGCGGACTGCCGGGATGCAATTTGAGCAGGGCACTCCACGGCTCCAGCACTTCGGCCAGCCGGGCGATCTGGTTCTGCCGCAGTTGATTGCAACGGGCGCTGCCCAGCAGCAGGGCGGCGATGTAGGTCTGTTCCAGGCTCAGTTCGCTGCTCAGGCTCGCCAGATCGTCATGTACCCGGCGCTGTTGCAGCTGCAAGGCGCAGGCCACGCGATACAGCTGATGCAGCTCGAACCACAGATGTTCGGGCGCAGGGCTGTAAAGCTGCGTCGCCCGCAGCAGTTGCCCCTTGAGTGCATGCGCGGCCCGCTGCAGTGCCTGGCTGACCAGCGCCGCTCGGTCCTTGTGATACTTGGGGGCAATGCGCAGAACGATCTGCTTGTAACCGATGGCCAACTGACTTTGCAGCGCCTGGCACAGGTTGCTGATCTTGCGCGAACGATCGTCGAGCAGGATCGCCTGATGCAGGAAGTGTCGCTCCAGATGCTGGCAGACGAAGTACACCTCGGGGCGCAGCAACTCCAGCAGTTGCAGGCGATTGTCGCTGGGGGTGAGCAACTGGTTGAGTTCGCCCAGGCCTTGGTACAACTGGCGGGCGGTTTCGCCGATGTTGGCCTTGGGCAGGCCGGCGATCCAGCGTTTGAGGTCGCGCGGGGTGGCTTCGCAGAACGACAGGCGCGTTTGCGTTGGAGTCGGGGCGCTCAGCAGCGGTGGGGAGATGGTCTGGCTCATGCCAAAAACCATAGCAGCAAATGAACCGGTCGGCCTTCAACTGTAGGAGCTGCCGCAGGCTGCGATCTTTTGACTTTGTTTTTAAACAATCAGGATCAAAAGATCGCAGCCTGCGGCAGCTCCTACAGGGGCGCCTTGTATCAGGCGTTTGGCAATGCCAGGGCCTGGCCCATTTGCACTGGCGAACCGGCGACCAGTGTTTCAGCCCATTTCACCTGATCCGGACCAAACAGCACGATCGCGGTCGAACCCAGTTTGAAGCGCCCCAGTTCAGCACCTTTTTCCAGATGGATCGGCGCACGGGCGGCTTCGTCGTAGCGGAAGGTTTTCAGCTCGCGCTTCGGTGGGGTGACCAGACCAGCCCACACGGTTTCAATCGACGCGACGATCATTGCGCCGACCAGCACCACGGCCATTGGCCCGCGCTCGGTGTCGAAAATGCACGCTACGCGCTCGTTGCGGGCGAACAGCTCCGGAACGTTCTCAGCGGTGGTCTGGTTGACCGAGAAGATCCGGCCCGGGATATAGACCATTTCGCGCAGGGTGCCGGCCAGCGGCATGTGCACGCGGTGGTAATCCTTCGGCGACAGGTAAATGGTGGCGAAGTCGCCGCCCATGAACGGCGCGGCATTCGCCGTGTCACCGCCCAGCAGTTCCAGCACGCTGAAGCTGTGGCCCTTGGCCTGGAACACGCGACCGTGTTCGATCGGGCCGAGCTGGCTGACTGCACCGTCGGCCGGGCTGAGAATCGCGCCCGGGGTCTGGTCCAGCGGACGCGCGCCGTCTTTCAGGGCACGGGTGAAGAACGCGTTGAAGTGCTCGTAAGCGGTCAGGTCTTCGACCAGCGCTTGCGACATGTCCACCTGATAACGCTTGGCGAACCACTGGGTGAAGGCATTCTTGAACCAGCGCACGCGGCACTCGGCGACGCAGCCGGCCAGACGCGACAGCAGGTGATGAGGCAGCAGGTACTGGCTGAGGATAAACAGACGCTCTTTCATTAGTTGTCCTTAGAACCTTGAATCTCGACAGGCGTATCAGGGTGGTTGCCCCATTCGCCCCAGGAACCGGCGTAGCCCTTGACCCGCGGATAACCGAGGGACTTGGCCACCAGATAAGTGAAGCCCGACCGGTGATGGGTCTGGCAGTGGGTAATGATTTCTTTGTCCTTGGTGATCCCGAGGTCTTCGAGGATCTGCGGCATGTCCGTGCGAATCCGCAATTGACGCGCCTTGTCCATGCCGGCGGTCCATTCGAAGTTCACCGCGCCGGGAATGTGCCCGCCCTTGGCGGCCAGCACTTTCTCACCGGAATATTCCAGCGGCCCGCGTGCGTCCCAGATCGCCAGATCGGCGGCGCCGAGACGGCTTTGCAGGTATTCGCGAGTGGCGGTCGGTTCCTCGTGCAGGGTCAGCGCCACCGGGCCACCCACCGCTGGAGGAATCTGGATCGACATCGGCGAACCTTCCGCCAGCCACGCCGGCAGACCGCCGTCGAGGTAGTGATAATTGTCGTGACCGATCACGTCGAGCAGCCAGATGAAGCGCCCGGCCCAGCCGCCGCCCTCGTCGTCGTAGACCACGTAGATCGCGTCCGGGCGATGGCCCAGCTCACCGAACAACTCTTCGAGCTTGTCTTTGGGCGGCATCAGCCCCGGCGCCGGCGGCTGACCGAGCTGGGTGCGTTTCGGGTCGACAAAGCGTGCGCCGGGAAGGTGACCTTCGGCATAACGGGCAGCGCTGGTCAGATCCACCAGAATCAGTTCAGGGGAATCGAGGCGCGGGAGCAGGTCGCTCGGCTCGATGACGAGCGGCAAGCCAGAGAAGTCAGACATGTGAGGTCTCCAGAGCACAAAGGGGGGGGATTGTAGCGCAGCCTCATCGGCCACGGCTGCTAAAGCTGTGCAGGGCCTTTTCGATGCACTGCGCGGTTTTGCCGAACGCCTGCACGGTGATGTCGGCGAACGGCCCGCCGCCCTGGTCGGCCACGACGATCATGATCACCCGACCGTTATTGACCAGCGAGCGCAGGAACAGATGCTCGCCCCGGAACAGCGAACGCAGGCCCGGCGGCAACAATGCGGAAAATTGTGCGTTGTTCTCGGGGTTGATCCGCACCTGTGCCTGTTGTGCGAGCAGGCGCTGCAAGACTTTGCTCTGACTGACGACGAAGTTCAGCGCGGCGGCTTCCTTCGGCAGGCCGAAGGTCTGGTGCACGCGCAGATTCGATTGCGTGCGGTCGGCCATCAGAAGCATCACCCGACGCATGCCGCTGGCGATCAGCGCATCACGGGCCGCGACGGTCAGGCTCATGGCATTGGTGAAGCGGCTCGGTTCGGCCAGCAGTTCGGCGCATTGCCGGCGCCATTGAGTCAGGTCCTCGGCATTCGGCGCCGCCGCCGGCAGCATCCCGGCCGGCAAGCGATGGGTGCCCCACGGCCATAATAATGAAACGGCCGGGTGCCACAGATCGGGCATGGCATGCTGGCGCGCACTGTTGGCGGCTTGCTGGTGCAACTGCTGCTGCACTTCGTCCATCGAGATTTGCAGATAAAGGCTGGTCAGGTACTGCCAGCGCTCGCTGTGCGGACTGTCCCAGGCCTGTTGTGCTGACAGTGCCAGGCCGTTGGCCAGCAACACGGTGTTGGCTGGCTGGTTGAGCCAGCGGCGCAGGGTCGGATCGTCGTCGAGGCGATTCTGCTGGCGCAGCGGATGTTCACTGTCGCGGGCGATGCGCAGTACTTTCACCAGTTCGCGCTGTTCGCTGAGCAGCAGCTTATAGCCTTGCTGCACCCAGATCGGCAGGTGCCAGACCTGCACCAGCGCCTCGGCGATCCTCAGCAGGCGTACGCCAAACAGTTGCTTCTCGACCGTGCGCGCCGATTCGCCCTTGTGGATAACCCGCAGCTCCCACTCTTCGAGCAATTCGGGAAACGTCAGCGCCAGCGGCCACAGCGGCGAGAGAAACAGCAGGCTGCCCCAGTGAATGTCCTGCCACAGCCGCGCCAGGCGACTGGCGAAAAAACCGTTGGCCTGTTGCGTCGCGTGCTGGCTGATCATTTGCAGTTGGCGCAGCGCCTTGGGGATCTGCATCTGCGGTTCGACGGGCAGACGCGCGAGCAATTCTTCAGTCCGTGCCAGGCCCAGACGGTTGATCGCGACTTCAAGGTTTTCTGCCGGCGCGGTCATCGTGCCGAGGGTGTGACGATTGGCCTCACGGATGATGCTCAAGGCCAGCGCCGGGCTGTCCTGCATCAGGTCGGCGATGTCGCGCAGCGAGCTGCGGTTGTCACGGATGGCCCGGCACACCTTGTCGTGCGCCTCTTGCGGCACGGGCAGGCGCACGCCATCGAGCAGTTTGACCCAGCCCTCGAGCGTAGTCGGTTTTGCGTGTGGGACGTTCGTTTCATTAGCCATGTCTGGACGAGATCTTCACTGACTGTAGACGCGCCCGGCATGGGCTAAATTGGCTTTTCGCCTGAACTGGCTATAGTCTGGCGCAGTTTTGCCGATAAGTAGAAGAAGAGATTTTTTAACTTCCGAATATGACCTTGAACCCGACTTAAATAAGTACTTTCTACCTATGGCTAAAATTATCGGCATCATCGTCGTATTCGCGAGCGTGCTCGGCGGATACGTGCTCTCCCACGGCAAAATTGCCGCCCTGATCCAGCCCTTCGAGGTGATGATCATCGGTGGTGCGGCCCTCGGTGCATTCCTGCAGGCCAACCCCGGTTACATGACGATGCACGTGCTCAAGAAATCCCTGAGCATGTTCAGTTCGCGCTTCAGCCACACGTTCTATCTGGAAGTGCTCGGCCTGATCTACGAGATCCTTAACAAGAGCCGCCGCGAAGGCATGATGGCCATCGAAGGCGACATCGAAGACGCTGCCGCGAGCCCGATTTTCGCCAAGTATCCGGCGGTACTCAAAGACGAGCGCATGACCGCGTTCATCTGCGATTACCTGCGCATCATGTCCTCCGGCAACATGGCTCCGCATGAGCTGGAAGGCCTGTTCGACATGGAACTCTACAGCCTCAAGGAAGACCTCGAGCACCCGTCCCATGCGGTGAACGGCATCGCCGACGCCATGCCCGGTTTCGGTATCGTCGCGGCGGTACTGGGTATCGTGGTGACCATGGCATCGCTGGGTGAAGGCGATCAGAAATCCATCGGTCTGCACGTGGGTGCGGCACTGGTCGGTACCTTCTTCGGTATTCTCGCGGCCTACGGTTTCTTCGGGCCGCTGGCACATTCCCTGGCCCACGATGCCAAGGAAGAACTGAACGTCTACGAAGCCATCAAGGCCTCGCTGGTGGCTTCGGCTTCCGGCATGCCTCCATCGCTGGCGGTGGAATTCGGGCGCAAGGTGCTGTACCCGGCGCACCGTCCAAGCTTTGCCGAGCTGGAACAAGCCGTTCGCGGTCGCTAAGCCATGGAAAATAATCAGCCGATAATCATCAAGCGCGTCAAGCGCATAGCCGGTGGGCATCACGGCGGGGCGTGGAAAATCGCCTTCGCCGACTTCGCCACGGCGATGATGGCGTTCTTCCTGGTGTTGTGGCTGCTGTCCACTGCAACGCCTGAGCAGAAGATCGCTATCGCCGGTTACTTCAAGGATCCGGTCGGCTTCTCCGAAAGCGGTACGCCGTACATCATCGATCTGGGCGGCACACCGACCCTGGCACCGGAAAATACCCTCAACCCTGAGGTGAAATCCCAGCCGCAACCGGACAAGGTCACGGTCGACACCGAACAGGTCGAAGGCATGGCCGAGCAGGTCGAGAAAGAACGCCTGGAGCTGTTGCTGCAAGAACTGCAGAACAAGGTCGACGAGAACCCGCAGCTGCAGAAGTTCAAGGATCAGATCCTGTTCGAGATCACCCCGAACGGCTTGCGCATCCAGATCATGGACGCCGAAAACCGGCCGATGTTCGACTCCGGTTCCGCACGTCTGAAACCGTACTTCGAAGACATCCTGCTGGCCATGGCCGACACCATCAAAGCGGTGCCGAACAAGATCAGCATCAGCGGCCATACCGACGCCAAGCCGTACACCGGCACCGGCGATTTCGGCAACTGGGAGCTCTCGGCCAACCGTGCCAACGCCGCGCGGCGTGCGCTGGTGGCGGGCAGCTATCCCGATGGGCAAGTGGCGCGGGTGGTGGGTTATGCCTCGTCGGCACTGTTCGACAAGGAAAACCCTTTCAACCCGGTCAACCGCCGCATCGACATCGTGGTCCTGACCAAAAAGGCCCAGGCCGCCATCGAAGGCTCGCAAGGTGCCGATGCGGCCAAGCCTGCCGCCGAAGGTCAGAACGGCGCCGCTCCGGCGACGCCGGTCGATCCGAACGCGCTGCCGGCGGATCAGCAACCGGTGCCGGCCCATGAGTTGCGCGAACGTTTGAACCTGTTCGACGACGCCGCACCGAAACCGGCCGCGCCGGGGGCTGCGGCGCCAGCGCCAACAGCTCCGCCCGCCGCTGCACCGGCCCCCGCGCCGAAGCAGTGACCAACAAAAAAGCCGACGGTGATGTCGGCTTTTTTGTGGCTGTCGATTGGCCTCAGAAACCGCGCCGAATCCGGTTTTTCAGTTGTTCGTGGAAAAGATCGGCGTTGCGCTTATAGGTACCGCTGAAGGATTCGTTACTCGAATCCAGCGCTATCGAGCGCTTGCTCGAGACCTCTTCGCGATAGGCATCGATGAAGAAATTCAGATCACTGGCCGTGCTCAATTTCGGCCACTTGTCCAGATACTCCGGCAGCTTTGCCGGCCCGGTGCGGAACGAGCAGATCCGTCGGTTGCTGATGGTCGCTTCGCCGATTTCGAACGGCACCCACCACGACAACGCGGTTTTCTCCGAAACCACCGCGAGCAGGTGCGTGCATTCGGTGATGTTGCGGGTGATCACCCCGGTGATGTCGTCGGTGGTCTGCGATTCCGGGTCGAGCACATCGAGGTAAGTCTTGATGTTGGCCTGCATCAATTGGGCATTGATCGCCATGGCTTGCGGGCGATCTATATGGCGGTAGCTGATGAATACGGGCATCAGAAGTGTCCTTTGAGGGCGAGTTCACGGTAATAGGCGCCGAGCGCCGTAAGGCGGCAGCCAGTGGAATGAATGGCTGCGTAATACATGTGTTCGGCATCGACCGGTTCGATCAGGCTGTGGCGATTGCACTTTTGCAGCTGGGCGAAGACCTCGCCGTGTTCCGGGTCGAACGTCGCTTCGGTGGGTTCGTAGCTGGGGGCGAGGCGGAACGTCGATTCGGCTTCGGCGAACCATTCCGGCAGTTTGCGCAGGATCTCCTTGGGGATCAGCGGCGAAACTTCGCGCAGGGAGATGAACTGCGAGACGTTGGTCTTGAACACCGGGCGCTGCTCCCAGGCGTCGAGCGCATTGTCGACGAAGGAATACAGGCTGCCCGGAGTGATCTTGCCGAGAATGTTCGCCGCACCGCCGTGCAGGGCCTGCAACAGCAAACCGGTGAACACGCCGTGGTGCGCACCTTCCAGGGCCGGCTCTTCCTTTTTGCAAGCGGTCAGGATGGTCATGCCTTCGCCGACCACGCTGCTTTCGCTGCGCAAGGCGCGCACTTCGCCGGCCGCGCCGCTCTGGCAGCAGTCGAGGATGATCACTTTGTTTTTGATTTTCGTGGCTTTGGCGGCCCAGTTGAGGATGTCGCTGATGCGGATGCCGTCCTTGGCGCTGCGATAGTCCTGCGGCAGGAGCATGCCTTCATCGTTGTCGCTGTCGAAGCCGCCGTGCCCGGCGAAGTACAGCAGCGCGACGTTGCAGTCGCCGGAGAACAGCTCGCGGATCTGGTCTTCGAGCTTGCCTCGGCCGAGGTCCTCCTCAGCCGAGGTCAGCACCAAGTTCTTGAAGTTGGGATCACCGTTGGCGTCGGTCTTCAACACGGACGCCATGGCCATGGCGTCGTTGCAGCAACCGCTCAAGGGCGAAACGTGCGCGTAGTGGTTGATGCCGATAAACAGTCCCTTGCGCATGGTTAAACCGCCGTGTGCTGACGGATCGCACCGATGATGCTGTTGGTGTTCCACGCGCATTCGGCGTGCGCCGCTTCACGTACTACCGTGGAAATACGCTCGGCACCGAACGGTTTGATCGCGATGATCACTTTGCCCATGCGCTTGGCGATCTCGATTTCCTTGTTGATCCACTTGCTGTAAGTCGAATACATCCCGGCCATGATCAGCACCGCCGAGCACGGACGGATCTTGTTTTCGATGGCTTCCTCGAGCTGCTTGTCGGTCTGCGCGCCCATAATCGGGTTGTGCGGCGGCACGGAAAAATTCTTGAAGCTGAAATCTGCCTTGGCGCCGAGCAGGCGCACCAGATTGTCGTGAGCGTGGGAGTAGTTCCACGAATGGCTGATGAACAAATGGTAGGTCTGCATGGGGTTCCTCGAAGGTCGCGAAGGTGCGAAGGAACAACCCAATCTAGGCATCTGGAAGGCACCCGCAAGGTCTGCGCGCGGAAAGAGAAATGCCCTGCAAGCAGGCGCGAGCAGGCCTGTCAGAAAGGTCTGACGTTTAAACGGTCGGGGGATGTGTCAGGCGTGGTCCGACATCCGGCAGCCCTCGGACGAGTGGCTGCCGGTGCAGATGTTTAGTAGCCGTTTTCCGGCAGGCTTGCGATGATCGAGCGGTAGCTGTTCATCCGTTGCTGCTGCACGCGGCCATCTTCCAGGGCCTTGAGCAGTGCGCAACCCGGTTCGCGATCGTGCTTGCAGTCGCGGAAGCGGCAGGTGCCGAGCAGGTCGTTGAACTCGATGAAACCGGCTTCGACGTCGGCGCGGCTGACGTGGCCCAGGCCGAACTCACGGATACCCGGGGAGTCGATCAGCTCACCGCCGCCAGGGAAGTGGAACAGTCGCGCGGTGGTCGTGGTGTGCGTGCCCTGACCGGACAACTCCGACAACGGGCCGACACGGGTTTCGACTTCCGGCAGCAGGCTGTTGACCAACGACGACTTGCCGACGCCGGACTGGCCGACGAATACGCTGATGCGCCCGTCGAGCTGTTTCTGCAACTGCTCCATACCGTTGCCGTGATGCGCCGAGACTTCCAGCACCGGATAACCCAGCGTGCGGTACACCGCCAGCAGCGCGTTGAGCGCCGGGGCGTTCTGCTCGTCGATCAGGTCGAATTTGTTCAGCAGCAGCAACGGGCGGATGCCGGCGTGTTCGGCGGCGACCAGATAGCGGTCGATCAGGTTGGCGTGCGGCTCGGGCAGTGGCGCGAAGACGATGACAATCATGTCGACGTTGGCCGCCACCGGTTTGAGCTGGCCGCGGCTGTCCGGGCGGCACAGTTCGGTGGTGCGCGGCAGTTGCGCGACGATCACCCCGATGCCTTGGTTGCCGGCACGCCAGACCACCTGATCACCGGTCACCAGCGCCGGCAGGTTGGCGCGCAGGTGGCAACGGAATACCTGTCCGGCCAGTTCGCCGTCCACGGCCTCGACCTCGACCTGCACACCGAAGTGGGCGATCACCAGGCCGTGTTGCTCAGGGCCCAGATCGCCGCCCTCGAGGGCTTCGACCGCCGAGGACTCGCGTTTGGCGGCGCGCGCGGCGCGCTCGCCCTGAATCTTTTCGATGCGCCAGTTTTGACGACGATTGAGTTGGCGTTTGGCCATGGGTGTTCCGTCTGAAGAATGCAGCGATTAGGTAAAACGGCCGCGAGTTTAGCACGCCCGGGCACCGGCCTAGGCTAAACTGCGCAGCATTGCCTAGGAGCCCGAATATGCAAAACCCGCAGAACCTGATCTGGATCGACCTGGAAATGACCGGTCTGGATCCGGAAAACGACGTCATCATCGAAATGGCCACCATCGTCACCGACAGTGACCTGAACACCCTGGCCGAAGGCCCGGTGATCGCCATTCACCACAGTGACGAAGTGCTCGCCCGCATGGACGAGTGGAACACCCGCACCCACGGTAACTCGGGCCTGACCCAGCGCGTGCGTGACAGCCGCATCAGCATGGCCGAGGCCGAGGCCGAAACCATCGCTTTCCTGGAAAAATGGGTACCGAAAGGCAAGTCGCCGATCTGCGGCAACAGCATCTGCCAGGATCGCCGCTTCCTTTATACCCACATGAAAGCGCTGGAAAGCTACTTCCACTACCGTAACCTCGACGTGTCGACGCTCAAAGAGCTGGCCGCACGCTGGGCACCGGACGTGCGCGACAGCTTCAAGAAGGGCAGCACCCACCTGGCGCTGGACGACATCCGCGAGTCGATCGCCGAGCTGCAGCACTACCGCAAGCATTTCATCAAGTTCTGATGTTTCACCGGGCCATTTGGTGAAACTGTAGCGGGGAGCGCTTCGCGCTCCATCGGGGATGAATCCCCTCGCCACAGGTTTGAGGGGGGCGCTTACCGCCCTCTTCTGGTGCGGCGCTGAAATGGCTAGACTGCGCGCCTTCCTGCCAGGACCGCCGCCATGTTGCTGATGCTCTATCTGATCGCCATTACCGCTGAAGCCATGACCGGCGCGCTGTCTGCCGGACGGCGGGGCATGGACTGGTTCGGCGTGGTGCTGATCGCCTGCGTTACGGCATTGGGCGGCGGTTCGGTACGCGATGTGCTGCTCGGGCATTACCCGCTGACCTGGGTCAAGCACCCGGAATATCTGGTGCTGACTTCGGCCGCCGCAATGCTCACTGTGTTCACTGCCCGCTGGATGCGCCACCTGCGATCGCTGTTTCTGGTGCTCGATGCGGTCGGCCTGGTGGCCTTCACCCTGATCGGCTGCATGACCGCTCTGGAAATGGGCCACGGCATGCTGGTGGCCTCGGTCAGCGGTGTAATCACCGGAGTGTTCGGCGGCATCCTGCGCGACATCTTCTGCAACGACATCCCACTGATCTTCCGCCGCGAACTGTACGCCAGCGTCTCGTTCGCCGCCGCGTGGTGCTACATGCTCTGCCTGTACCTGAATGTGCCGAGCGAGCAGGCGATTCTGATCACCTTGTTCGGCGGTTTTCTGTTGCGGTTGCTGGCCATCCGTTTCCACTGGGAAATGCCCAAGTTCGTCTACAACGACGAGCATTAATGCATTCCCCTGTAGGAGCTGCCGCAGGCTGCGATCCTTTGATCTAGTCTTTTAAATATCAAAGTCAAAAGATCGTCCGATCGCGGCCCGAGCCTGCGGCAGCTCCTACAATTGACCGTGTTGTTTCAGCGCCCACTCGACGTGTTCGCGGACTAGATCGGACGGGTAATCACGGCGCGCCTTCAAGGCCTCCAGCACCGGAATGCTCGACGGCGCGTTGCCCAGCCCGACCGCCAGATTGCGCAGCCAGCGTTCGTAACCGGCGCGGCGCAGCGGCGAGCCTTCGGTGCTGCTGAGAAATTTGTCCTCGTCCCACAGGAACAGCTCGGCCAGTTCGGCGTTGTCCAGATTGTGCCGTGGCTTGAAATCGCTTTCCCCGGAGGGTCGGGCGAAACGGTTCCACGGGCAGACGATCTGACAGTCGTCGCAGCCGAACACGCGGTTGCCGATCAGCGGGCGCAGGTCTTCGGGAATGGCGTTTTTCAGCTCGATGGTCAGGTACGAGATGCAGCGTCGGGCGTCCAGCACATACGGGCCTACGAAGGCGTTGGTCGGGCAGATATCCAGACATGCCGTGCAGCGCCCGCAATGTTCGCTGCTGTGCGGTTCGTCCACCGGCAGCGGCAGATCGACAAACAGTTCGCTCAGGAAGAAATAACTGCCGGCCTTGCGGTTCAGTACCAGCGTGTTTTTGCCGATCCAGCCCAGCCCGGCCTGCTCGGCGATGGCTTTTTCCAGCACCGGGGCGCTGTCGACGAAGGCACGGAAACCGAACGGGCCGATCTCCGATTGAATCTTGTCGGCCAATTGCTGCACACGTTTACGGATCAATTTGTGGTAATCGCGGCCCAAGGCATAACGCGACACGTAGGCTTTCTCCGGTTGCGCCAGCATTTGCGCCATTTGCGTGTCGCCGGGCAGGTAGTCCATGCGCAGCGAAACCACGCGCAACGTACCCGGGACCAGTTCCTCCGGATGCGAGCGTTTGCTGCCGTGAGCGCCCATGTAATCCATTTCGCCGTGGTAGCCGGCGGCGAGCCAGCGCTCCAGGTGCTGCTCATGCTCGGCCAGGTCCAGACCGCTGATGCCGACTTGCTGGAAGCCCAGCTCGCGGCCCCAATCCTTGATCGATTGGGCGAGGGCGGGCAGATCTGTGGTGATGGCGGACATGAGGCGAGAGAAACCGGAGCTGAGGTGCGTATAATTCTGCCAGACATCGGAGCCCGAAGACGCATGCCGCACACGAAAGATCAATTACCCGACGCGCTGTATGGCGCTGCGCAGGTGCGAGCACTCGATGCGCGGCTGATCGCTGCGGGCACGCCGGGCTCCGAATTGATGCAGCGCGCCGCGCACGCGACCTGGCGCGCCTTGGTGCGGCAGTGGCCATCGGCGAACGAAATGACTGTACTTGCCGGGCATGGCAACAACGCCGGTGATGGTTTTCTGATCGCCGCACTGGCGCACCGGGCCGGTTGGGCGGTGCGGGTGCTGGCCGTCGGTGATCCGCAACGCTTGCAGGGCGACGCGGCGCAGGCTTATGCGCAGGCCATCAGCGATGGCGTCGCCGTGCAGGGCTGGGCCGTGCAAAGCGAGCTGCGCGGGGTGATTGTCGATGCCTTGCTCGGCACCGGGCTGGCCGGCGATGTCCGTGAGCCGTATGCCGCTGCGATCAAGGCGATCAAGGCGATCAATGCCAGTGGCCAGCCGGTGGTGGCGGTGGATATTCCTTCCGGACTGTCTGCCGATACCGGGCATGTCCTCGGCGTTGCGGTTCATGCCGACCTTACCGTGACCTTTATCGGCTTGAAGCTCGGCCTGTTCACCGGGGCGGCAGCGGATCAGGTCGGGGCGTTGGTGTTTAACGATCTGCAAGCCGCCGCCGACATCTACCGTGACATTCCTGTCAGCGCTCTGCGTCTCACGGCGGCTAATCTTCCACGATTGGCCCCGCGTGCGCCCGCTGCACACAAAGGACGCTTCGGGCATTTGCTGTTGATCGGCGGCGATCAGGGGTTTGGCGGGGCGATTCTGCTCAGTAGTGAAAGTGCGCTGCGTAGCGGCGCGGGCATGGTTTCGCTGGCGACCCGGCCTGAACATGTCCCGGCAGCGCTGACGCGGATGCCGGAAGTCATGGTGCTCGGCACGTCGTCGGCCAATCAGTTGATGGGGCTGCTGGAAAAGGCTTCCGTGCTGGTGGTTGGCCCGGGTCTCGGGCAGGCGAGCTGGGGCCGGGCGCTGTTGTCCGCTGCCGCCAATGCGCCGCTGCCGCAGGTATGGGACGCCGACGCGTTGAATCTGCTGGCAAGTGGTTTTGTCAGCCTGCCCAAGGATTGCGTGATCACGCCGCATCCGGGCGAAGCAGCGCGCCTGTTGGGCGTCAGTACCGCTGAGGTGCAGGCAGATCGCCCGGCCGCCGCGCGGGCATTGAGCAAAAAATACTCGGCTGTCGTCGTGCTGAAAGGCGCCGGCAGCCTGATCGCTCATCCTGATGGGCGTCTGGCGCTGTGTCATCAGGGCCATCCGGCCATGGCCACTGCTGGCCTGGGCGATGTGCTCGCGGGATTGGTCGGCGCTTTGCTGGCTCAGGGCATGGACGGCTTCGATGCCGCCTGCCTGGCAGTCTGGCTGCACGCCAATGCCGGCGCGCAACAAGGTAAATTCGGCCGTGGACTGGCGGCCAGTGATCTGATTCCAGTCATTCGTCAGTTGTTGGAGGAGCATGCACCGTGTCTGAAGTAACCCTGTACCTGGCCGATGAACAGGCCATGAGCGACTTTGGCGCACGG
Source organism: Pseudomonas sp. HOU2 (assembly GCF_040729435.1). Taxonomy (NCBI): domain Bacteria; kingdom Pseudomonadati; phylum Pseudomonadota; class Gammaproteobacteria; order Pseudomonadales; family Pseudomonadaceae; genus Pseudomonas; species Pseudomonas sp. HOU2. The sequence continues at coordinate 3,935,633 of NZ_CP160398.1, forward strand.
ATCGCTCGCGTTACCCAAGGCCACGGCCTGATTTTTCTCGAAGGTAACCTGGGCATGGGCAAAACCACCCTGTCGCGGGGCATCATCCGTGGGCTGGGGCATGTCGGCGCGGTAAAAAGTCCGACCTTCACCCTGGTCGAGCCCTACGAGATCGGCGACGTGCGCGCCTTCCACTTCGACCTGTATCGCCTGGTCGATCCGGAGGAGCTGGAGTTCCTCGGCATCCGCGACTATTTCGAAGACGACGCCCTGTGCCTGATCGAGTGGCCCGATAAAGGTGCAGGCTTTTTGCCAAAGCCTGACCTGACCATTACCATTAGCCCGCAAGACAGCGGGCGTTCGCTGAAAATTTTATCCCAGGGCTCGCGTGGCGAGGCCTGGTGTGCCGCTTTGGCATTGGAATCCAATTAAATGATGGGGTTAGGTATGCGCTTTCGCGCGTTGGTGGCTGCCGTTGGACTGATGTTGATGGCAGTGACCGTCAACGCTGTGGCCGAGACAAAGGTCAACAGCGTGCGCCTGTGGCGGGCGCCGGACAACACGCGACTGGTCTTCGACCTGAGCGGCCCGGTGCAGCACAGCGTCTTCACCCTGACCGCACCGGATCGGCTGGTGATCGACATCAACGGCGCCACTCTGGGTGCGCCATTGAAGGTCTCGACCGCCAACACGCCAATCACCGCAATGCGCTCGGCCCAGCGCACGCCGACCGACCTGCGGGTGGTCATCGACCTGAAAAAAGCCGTCACCCCGAAAAGTTTCTCGCTGGCGCCGAACGCGCAATACGGCAACCGTCTGGTAGTCGATCTGTTCGACAACCCGGCCGATGCCGCGCCGCCGCCTGCCCCGACACCGTCAGTCGCCACCGTGCCAGCAGTGCCGGTAACGCCTTCGGAACCGGCGATCAAGTTGCCACCGGCCCCGGCCGGCAAGCGCGACATCATTGTGGTGATCGACGCCGGTCACGGTGGTGAAGACCCGGGTGCGTCCGGCTCGCGCGGCCAGCGTGAGAAAGACGTGGTACTGCAGATCGCCCGCGAGCTGCAGCGTCAGGTCAACGGCATGAAAGGTTTCCGCGCCGAGCTGACCCGTACCGGTGACTACTTCATCCCGTTGCGCGGCCGTACCGAAATCGCCCGCAAAAAGGGCGCCGATCTGTTCGTTTCGATCCATGCCGACGCCGCGCCGTCTGCAGCAGCTTTCGGCGCCTCGGTGTTTGCTCTGTCTGATCGCGGCGCGACATCGGAGACTGCCCGTTGGCTGGCCGACAGCGAAAACCGTTCCGACCTGATCGGTGGTGCCGGCAACGTCAGCCTCGACGACAAGGACCGCATGCTGGCCGGCGTGCTGCTCGACCTGTCGATGACCGCCTCGCTGACCTCCAGCCTCAACGTCGGCCAGAAAGTCCTGACCAACATTGGTCGCGTGACCCCGTTGCACAAACAGCGCGTGGAGCAGGCCGGGTTCATGGTGCTGAAGTCGCCGGACATCCCGTCGATCCTCGTCGAAACCGGATTTATCTCCAACGCCAACGAAGCGAACAAGCTTTCGGCATCGAGCCACCAGCAGGCGCTGGCGCGTTCGATCAGCAGCGGCGTGCGCCAGTTCTTCCAGCAGAACCCGCCACCGGGCACTTATATTGCCTGGCTGCGTGACTCCGGCAAGATTGCCCAGGGGCCGCGCGATCACCGCGTGAGTCCGGGCGAGACGCTGGCGATGATCGCCGTGCGTTATCAGGTGTCCCCCGCGACGCTGCGCAGTGCCAACAACCTCAGCAGCGATGAGCTGAAGATTGGCCAGCACCTGACCATTCCCGGCACCGAACTGGCGTCCAAAGAATGAACCAGGTGTTGAACGCCGCACGCATCGAACTGCTCAGCCCGCGGCTGGCGAACCAGATCGCCGCCGGCGAGGTGGTCGAGCGCCCGGCCTCGGTGATCAAGGAGTTGCTGGAAAACAGTCTCGACTCCGGCGCAAAACGCATCGACGTCGATGTCGAGCAGGGCGGCGTCAAGCTGCTGCGGGTACGTGACGACGGCAGCGGCATTTCCGCCGACGACCTGCCGTTGGCGCTGGCCCGTCACGCCACCAGCAAGATTCGCAATCTCGAAGACCTCGAGCAGGTGATGAGCCTGGGCTTTCGTGGTGAAGCACTGGCGTCGATCAGCTCCGTGGCACGCCTGACCCTGACCTCGCGCACCCGCGACGCCGATCAGGCCTGGCAGGTCGAAACCGAAGGTCGCGACATGGCGCCTCGGGTGCAGCCGGCGGCGCATCCGGTCGGTACGTCGGTGGAAGTGCGCGATCTGTTCTTCAACACCCCGGCGCGGCGCAAGTTTCTCAAGACCGAAAAAACCGAATTCGATCACCTGCAAGAAGTGATCAAGCGTCTGGCGCTGGCGCGTTTCGACGTAGCTTTCCATCTACGCCACAACGGCAAGACCATCCTCAGCCTGCACGAGGCTCACGATGACGCGGCCCGTGCCCGGCGTGTGGCGGCGATCTGCGGTTCGGGCTTCCTTGAACAGGCGCTGCCGATCGAGATCGAACGCAATGGTCTGCACCTGTGGGGCTGGGTCGGGTTGCCGACCTTCAACCGCAGCCAGGCGGACTTGCAGTATTTCTTCGTGAACGGCCGGGCGGTGCGCGACAAGCTGGTGGCCCACGCGGTGCGTCAGGCTTATCGCGATGTGCTGTTCAACGGTCGTCATCCGACCTTTGCGCTGTTTTTCGAGGTCGATCCGGCGGCGGTGGACGTCAACGTGCACCCTACCAAACACGAAGTGCGCTTCCGTGATGGGCGCATGGTGCATGACTTCCTTTACGGCACGTTGCACCGCGCGTTGGGCGATGTGCGTCCGGAAGATCAGCTGGCCGGTTCTGTCACCACTGCCGTCGTGCGTCCAACGGGTATTGAGGCCGGCGAGTTCGGCCCGCAGGGCGAAATGCGTCTGGCGGCCAACGCGCTGCTGGAGCAGCCGCAGGCGCAACCGGCGTTCAATACTTCGTCGGGCGCCAGCGCTGGCGGCGCTTATCAGTATCAGTACACACCGCGTCCGCAATCGGCTGTACCGGCCGCCGAGGCGCAAGCCGCTTACCGCGAGTTCTTCGCACCGTTGCCTGAAGCGAATGCCAATGCGTTGCCGGCCGGTCAGGAAGATATTCCGCCGCTCGGTTACGCGCTGGCGCAGCTCAAGGGCATCTACATTCTGTCCGAGAACGCTCAGGGGCTGGTGCTGGTGGACATGCACGCCGCGCACGAGCGGATCATGTACGAACGCCTGAAAATCGCCATGGCCAGCGAAGGTCTCAGTGGCCAGCCGTTGCTGGTGCCGGAGTCACTGGCGGTCAGTCAGCGTGAAGCCGATTGCGCCGAAGAACATGCCGCATGGTTCCAGCGTCTGGGCTTCGAGCTGCAGCGTCTGGGCCCGGAAACATTGGCAATCCGCCAGATTCCGGCCCTGCTCAAGCAGGCCGAGGCCAATCGGCTGGTGGGTGACGTGCTGTCGGACTTGATGGAATACGGCACCAGCGACCGGATTCAGGCGCACCTGAACGAGCTGCTCGGCACCATGGCCTGCCACGGCGCGATCCGCGCCAACCGGCGCCTGGCCCTGCCGGAAATGAATGGTCTGCTGCGTGACATGGAAAACACCGAGCGCAGCGGTCAATGCAACCATGGCCGACCGACCTGGACCCAATTGGGCCTGGACGATCTGGACAAACTGTTCCTGCGCGGTCGTTGATGAGCCAGCTTCCTCCAGCGATTTTTCTGATGGGCCCGACCGCTGCGGGCAAGACCGACCTGGCCATCGAGCTGACCAAGGTGCTGCCGTGCGAGTTGATCAGCGTCGACTCGGCGCTGGTCTATCGCGGCATGGACATCGGTACCGCCAAGCCATCGAAAGAACTGCTGGCCGAGTTTCCGCACCGGCTGATCGACATTCTCGATCCGGCTGAAGCCTATTCGGCAGCAGATTTCCGTCGTGATGCCCTGCAAGCCATGGCCGAGATCACCGCACGCGGGAAAATTCCGCTGCTGGTGGGCGGCACCATGCTTTATTACAAGGCGTTGGTTGAAGGCCTGGCGGACATGCCGGCGGCGGATCCCGAGGTCCGTGCGCAGATCGAAGAAGAAGCTGCACGCCTTGGCTGGCAAGCCCTGCACGATCAATTGGCGATCATCGACCCGGTGTCGGCAGCACGGATTCACCCGAACGATCCGCAGCGCCTGAGTCGGGCGCTGGAGGTTTATCGGGTCAGCGGTCAGAGCATGACTGCCCTGCGTCAGCAACAATCTGCGCAAAGTACTGAAGCAGCCGCTTCGGGACGGCAACAATTGCCCTATACTGTCGCGAACTTGGCCATTGCTCCGGCAAATCGCCAGGTACTGCACGAGCGCATTAAACAAAGATTCACAAATATGCTGGAACAGGGGTTCATCGACGAGGTCGTAGCCCTGCGTAAAAGAAGTGACCTGCATTCCGGGTTGCCGTCTATACGTGCGGTAGGCTACCGCCAAGTCTGGGACTACCTGGATGGCAAGCTGTCGTTAGCTGAAATGCAGGAACGCGGCATCATTGCCACGCGTCAATTGGCCAAGCGCCAGTTCACCTGGCTGCGCAGCTGGGAAGAACTGCACTGGCTGGACAGTCTTGATTGCGACAATCTGCCACGCGCCTTGAAATACCTTGGGACCATCTCCATATTGAGCTGAGTCCTTGCAATTGCCGTCTATCCTTGGGGGTGTGGCGGCCAAAGCCATCTGAATTACCTATTTTTATTATTGAATCCTTAAAGGAGTGCGGCACATGTCAAAAGGGCATTCGCTACAAGACCCTTACTTGAATACTTTACGTAAAGAGAAAGTTGGGGTTTCCATCTACCTGGTCAACGGTATCAAACTGCAAGGCACGATCGAGTCGTTCGACCAGTTCGTTATCCTGCTGAAAAACACCGTCAGCCAGATGGTTTACAAACACGCTATCTCGACAGTCGTGCCAGTACGTCCAATTCGTCTGCCTAGCGCAACCGAATCCGATGCAGGTGACGCTGAGCCAGGTAACGCCTGATAGGAGTCTCCTTTGTTCTTTGAGCGCCACGGTGGTGGTGAGCGAGTCATCCTCGTTCACTTGGAAGGTCAGGACCCTGAGGCGCGCGAAGATCCGCAGGAGTTTCAGGAATTGGCTAATTCGGCGGGCGCCGAGACCGTTGCGTTTTTTAACGTACCGCGTCATCGGCCAACCGCCAAATTCCTGATTGGCAGCGGCAAGGTCGAGGAATTACGCGACCTGGTCCATGCCGAAAAGGCCGATCTGGTGATTTTCAATCACATTCTCACGCCCAGTCAGGAACGTAACCTCGAACGTGTTTTCGAGTGTCGCGTGATCGACCGTACCGGCCTGATTCTCGATATCTTCGCCCAGCGCGCCCGTACCCATGAAGGCAAGCTCCAGGTAGAACTGGCCCAGCTTGATCACATGAGCACCCGCCTGGTTCGCGGCTGGACTCACCTTGAGCGTCAGGGTGGCGGTATCGGCATGCGTGGCCCGGGTGAAACCCAGCTCGAAACCGACCGGCGTCTGCTGCGGGTTCGTCTGCGTCAGATCAAGGGCCGTCTGGAAAAAGTGCGCAGCCAGCGCGAGCAATCGCGACGCGGCCGTTCCCGTGCGGATATCCCTACCGTGTCTCTGGTGGGCTATACCAACGCCGGCAAATCCACGCTGTTCAATAACGTGACCAAATCCGAGGTGTACGCGGCCGACCAGTTGTTCGCCACCCTGGACCCGACCCTGCGCCGCCTGGAACTGGACGATCTGGGGCCGATCGTGCTGGCTGACACGGTAGGTTTCATTCGGCACTTGCCGCACAAGCTGGTCGAGGCATTTCGGTCTACGCTCGAAGAGTCGAGCAATTCCGACCTGCTGTTGCACGTGATCGATGCGGCCGAACCGGATCGCATGCTGCAGATCGAGCAGGTGATGGTGGTGCTGGGCGAGATCGGAGCCCAGGACTTGCCGATCCTTGAGGTATACAACAAACTCGATTTGCTTGAAGGCGTTGAGCCACAGATCCAGCGCGATGCCGACGGCAAACCGCAGCGGGTCTGGCTGTCGGCGCGTGATGGCACGGGTCTGGAACTGCTCGAACAAGCCATTGCCGAGTTGCTGGGCAGTGATTTGTTTGTGGGCACATTGCGCTTGCCGCAACGGTTCGCTCGACTGCGTGCGCAGTTCTTCGAACTCGGTGCGGTACAGAAAGAAGAGCATGACGAAGAAGGCATCTGCCTGCTGGCCGTTCGTTTGCCCCGGGTCGAGTTGAATCGACTGGTAAGCCGCGAAGGATTGCAGCCGATGGAATTCATCGAGCAACACACTTTGCAATAAAAGCCTGGCAAAGCGGTTGTGCCGTAACGGCAGGCATTCTGTAGCATTGGTCGGCGCGCCGTGGGTGCGTCTTTGCTTTATCAGATGGAGAGCGCTATGGCTTGGAATGAGCCGGGTGGCAACTCGAATAATCAGGATCCTTGGGGTGGCAAGCGCCGCAATAACGGCGACCGCAAGGGGCCACCGGATCTCGACGAGGCCTTCCGAAAGCTGCAGGAAAGCCTGAACGGGTTGTTCGGTGGTGGTAAGAAACGCGGTGGTGATGACGGCGGTGGTTCGGGCAGGAGTGGTGGCGGCTTCGGCGGTCTGCTCGGCATCGGCCTCGTGGTGCTGGCGGCTGTCTGGCTGTACAGCGCGGTCTATGTGGTCGACGAGCAGGAGCAAGCCGTGGTGCTGCGCTTCGGCAAGTACTACGAGACTGTCGGCCCCGGCCTGAACATCTACTTCCCGCCGATCGACAAGAAGTACATGGAAAACGTCACGCGTGAGCGTGCCTACACCAAGCAGGGCCAGATGCTGACCGAAGACGAGAACATCGTCGAAGTGCCGCTGACCGTGCAGTACAAGATCAGCAACCTGCAGGACTTCGTGCTGAACGTCGATCAGCCGGAAATCAGCCTGCAGCATGCGACAGACAGCGCCCTGCGCCACGTGGTGGGTTCGACCGCCATGGACCAGGTGCTGACCGAAGGTCGTGAATTGATGGCCAGCGAAATCAAGGAGCGTCTGCAACGTTTCCTCGATACCTATCGCACCGGTATCACCGTCACCCAGGTCAACGTACAGAGCGCAGCGGCACCGCGTGAAGTGCAGGAAGCCTTCGACGACGTGATCCGCGCCCGTGAAGACGAGCAGCGTTCGCGCAACCAGGCGGAAACCTACGCCAACGGCGTGGTGCCGGAAGCCCGTGGTCAGGCCCAGCGCATCCTCGAGGATGCCAACGGTTACCGCGACGAGACGGTCTCGCGCGCCAAGGGTGAGGCGGATCGCTTTACCAAACTGGTCGCGGAGTATCGCAAGGCCCCTGAAGTCACCCGCCAGCGTCTGTATCTGGACACCATGCAGGAAGTCTTCAGCAACACCAGCAAGGTACTCGTGACCGGTAACAAGAATGGCCAGAGCAACCTGCTTTACCTGCCGTTGGACAAAATGATCCAGAACAGTTCGGGCAGCAATGCACCGGTCACCGGTTCGGCTGCCGCCAGCAACAACACGGACGTCACGCCGCATGTCACTGACCTGCCGCAGACACGTACAAGGGAGACCCGCTGATGAGCAATAAATCGCTGATCGCCCTGATCGTTGGCGTTGTCGTGGTGCTGGTGGGCTGGAACTGCTTCTACATCGTCGCTCAGACCGAGCGTGCGGTGCTGCTGCAGTTCGGTCGGGTGGTTCAGGCTGATGTCCAGCCGGGCCTGCATGTGAAAGTGCCTTACGTTAACCAGGTGCGTAAATTTGACGCACGTCTGATGACGCTGGATGCACCGACACAACGCTTCCTGACCCTGGAAAAGAAAGCCGTGATGGTCGATGCCTACGCCAAGTGGCGGGTGAAAGATGCCGAGCGCTTCTACACCGCGACTTCTGGCCTCAAGCAAATCGCCGACGAGCGTCTGTCCCGTCGTCTGGAATCCGGTCTGCGTGACCAGTTCGGCAAGCGCACCCTGCACGAAGTGGTGTCGGGTGAGCGTGACGCATTGATGGCTGATATCACCGCGTCGCTGAACAAGATGGCGGAAAAAGAGCTGGGTATCGAAGTGGTCGATGTTCGGGTCAAGGCCATCGATCTGCCGAAGGAAGTGAACCGCAGCGTGTTCGAGCGTATGAGCACCGAACGTGAGCGTGAGGCTCGCGAGCACCGCGCCAAGGGTAACGAACTGGCCGAAGGCATCCGTGCCGACGCCGATCGTCAACGCCGCGTGCTGCTGGCTGAAGCCTATCGTGAATCCGAAGAGATTCGCGGTGACGGTGATGCCCAGGCCGCTGCGATCTACTCCAAGGCCTACGGTCAGGATCAGGAGTTCTACGGTTTTTACCGTAGCCTGCGTGCCTACCGTGAAAGCTTCGCGAACAAATCCGACGTCATGGTTCTCGACCCAAGCAGCGACTTCTTCCATTACCTGGAAAAGTCCAAGCCTTGATACGACGTTGACCTGAATTACTCCGCCCGGCGGCTAAAACCTCGGGCGGGGTGATCCTTTGGGAAAACGTGTGTATGATGCGGCAGCCGGGAAATTCCCGGCTTTTTTGCGTCTGCACGTTTGATTGCTGTTTTTTGTTGCAGGCATCGGGTTGAATGGCCCGAGCGTTTTTCGAGGAAAGTGATGGGCGAAGCCGGTAACAGGCCTTTCGCCGCGTCGTTCATGCGCGTGCGTTTTGAACGGATCGGTCATTTTCTGCTTCACTCAAGGCTCGCCCGCAGGCTGGCCGCCCGGATCAAAGGGGAATGGCGTAATGGCAACGGTAGACCGCTGGCTGCTGCCAGATGGCATCGAAGAAGTACTGCCACCGGAAGCGGCGCGCATTGAAGTCGCGCGTCGTCAGGTGTTGGATCTGTTCCAGAGCTGGGGTTACGAGTTTGTCGTGACTCCCCATATCGAGTACCTGGAATCCCTGCTGACCGGTGCGGGCCAGGACCTGGATCTGCGTACCTTCAAGGTCATCGACCCACAGTCGGGTCGGCAGATGGGGTTCCGTGCCGACATCACGCCGCAAGTGGCGCGCATTGATGCGCACACCCTGCGTCGCGAAGGTCCGAGCCGTCTGTGCTACGCCGGCAGCGTGCTGCATGCCCAGCCGCGTGCACTGTCGTCCTCGCGCAGCCCGATCCAGTTGGGTGCCGAGCTGTACGGCGATGCCAGCCCGAGCAGCGACGTGGAAGTCATCAGCCTGATGCTGGCCATGCTGCAACTGGCCGATGTGCCGGATGTGCATATGGACCTTGGCCATGTCGGCATCTACCGTGGTCTGGCGCGTGCCGCCGGTCTGTCCGGTGAAGTCGAGCAGCAGTTGTTCGATGCATTGCAACGCAAGGCCATCGACGAGGTCATTACCCTGACCGAAGGCCTGCCGGCCGATCTGTCCGGCATGCTGCGGGCGCTGGTCGACCTGTGTGGCGGCCGTGAAGTGCTGACCGCCGCTCGTGAGCGTCTGGCCAATGCGCCGGCGCCGGTGCTGGCGGCGCTGGAAGATTTGCTGGAGATCGCCGATCGTCTGGCGGCGCGTTTCCCGGAGCTGCCGCTGTACTTCGACCTTGGCGAGCTGCGCGGCTACCACTACCACACCGGTGTGGTGTTCGCGGTGTTTGTCCCGGGCGTGGGCCAGTCCATCGCTCAGGGCGGTCGTTACGACGACATCGGTGCCGACTTCGGTCGCGCCCGTCCGGCGACCGGCTTCTCTACCGATTTGAAAACCCTGGTGACCCTGGGGCGTGCTGAGATCGAGCTACCGTCTGGCGGTATCTGGATGCCTGACAGTACGGATGCGGCACTCTGGCAGCAGGTTTGCCAGTTGCGCAGTGAGGGTCAGCGTGTCGTTCAGGCGTTGCCTGGACAACCTTTGGCCGCCGCCCGTGATGCGGACTGCGACCGGCAATTGATTCAGCAGAACGGGCTTTGGCAAGTATCGCCACTGGCTTCTTGAGTTTTCCTGCCGGCCATCGCCGGCACCAAGTTTGCGCGAATGAGGACAAGTGTTATGGGTAAGAATGTCGTAGTCCTGGGCACCCAATGGGGTGATGAGGGCAAAGGCAAGATCGTTGATCTGCTGACCGAACATGCTGCCGCCGTAGTGCGCTACCAAGGTGGCCACAACGCTGGCCACACCCTGGTGATCGACGGCGAGAAAACCGTCTTGCACCTGATCCCGTCGGGCGTGCTGCGCGAAGGCGTGCAGTGCCTGATCGGCAACGGCGTGGTGGTTGCACCTGACGCCCTGCTGCGTGAGATCACCAAGCTGGAAGAGAAAGGCGTACCGGTGCGCGAGCGCCTGCGTATCAGCCCGTCCTGCCCGCTGATCCTGTCCTTCCACGTGGCGCTGGACCAGGCTCGTGAAAAAGCCCGCGGCGAGCTGAAGATCGGTACTACCGGTCGCGGCATCGGCCCGGCTTATGAAGACAAGGTTGCACGCCGTGGTCTGCGCGTGGGCGACCTGCTGAACATGCCGCGCTTCGAAGACAAGCTGCGTGAACTGGTGGATTACCACAACTTCATGCTGGTCGGTTACTACAAAGAGCCGGCCATCGAGTTCGAAAAGACCTTGGCCGAGTGCAAGGAATACGCCGAGCTGCTCAAGCCGCTTATGCTCGATGTGACTGCCGAGCTGCACGACCTGCGTCGCGCCGGCAAAGACATCATGTTCGAAGGCGCCCAGGGTTCGTTGCTCGACATCGACCACGGTACCTACCCGTACGTGACCAGCTCCAACACCACCGCAGGTGGCGTGGCGACCGGTTCGGGCGTTGGTCCGATGTTCCTCGACTACATCCTGGGCATCACCAAGGCTTACACCACTCGCGTCGGTTCGGGTCCATTCCCGACTGAGTTGTTCGACGACGTGGGTGCGCACCTGGCCAAGCAAGGTCACGAGTTCGGCGCTACCACCGGCCGTGCCCGTCGTTGCGGCTGGTTCGACGCCGTTATCCTGCGTCGCGCGATCGATGTGAACAGCATCTCGGGCATCTGCCTGACCAAGCTGGACGTCCTCGATGGCCTGGAAACCATCAACATCTGCACCGGCTACAAGGACGCGCAAGGCAATGCCGTGGCGCCGACCGACGCTGACAGCTACGTGGGCCTGCAGCCTGTGTACGAAGAAGTGCCGGGCTGGACCGAATCGACCGTGGGTGCCAAAACCCTGGAAGAGCTGCCAGCTAACGCTCGTGCCTACATCAAACGCGTTGAAGAGTTGATCGGCGCGCCGATCGACATTATTTCGACGGGCCCGGATCGCAACGAAACCATCGTTCTGCGCCATCCGTTCGCTGGATAAGTCGTTGATGTAAAAAACAAAGGCCCCTTAATCGGGGCCTTTGTCGTTTATGCCTGTTGGACGGCATGACCTTTGCTGTAAATCTTCCTACAAGAGTGCCATCAAATTAATGGCGTCAGAAGTAGAGGGATTCACAGTGTCGGCCGTTCTCTCACTGTTACAAAGCCGTTTGTTGCGGCCCGTGTTCGTTACCCTTGGTATCGCCCTTTTGGTGCAAGTGCTGGTGGCAGTCGCCCTGACACGAAGCACGGTCACGGCGCTGGAAGCCGATCTCGGCACTCGTCTGGGCGCTGACAGCCAAAAGCTCTCCGGCGAGCTGGAGCAGGCCGGGCGTGAAGTCACCTCAAGCCTCGATAACCTTTCCTCAAGTACCCGGCAGCGTCTGACCGCCGGCCTGTCTTCCCGCCTGAAGGAAGAGCAGGCGCAATTGCGTACGACACTGGAAAAGGACCTCAAGGACTCGGCCAATGACATGGCCCAGTTGCTCGCTTCGGTGGCGCCGCGCGCCATGTGGGACAGCGACGTACCGACCCTGTCGGAGTTCGCCCGCCGCGCCCAGCGCAATCCCAACGTGTTGTTCGTGGTTTACGACGATGCCACCGGTCAACACCTGACGCGTTACCTCAACCGCGAAAATCCGATCAACAAGGCCTTGCTGGAAAAAGGCCAGGGCGAGCGCGCGCTGGACAAGGTGCTGGACGCGGCGAAAAACGATCCGTCGGTTTACTACCTCGAAGCCTCGATCAATCCCAACGGCGTGGAAATCGGCAAGGTGTTGATGGGCGTCTCGACCGCTTCGGTGGACACCGATCTGGCCGCGCTCGACCAGCGCTTCTCGGCGCTGATCGCCAGCAGTGATCAACTGGTCGGCGACAGCCTCAAGGGTGCTGCTGCTGACAGCGCCAGCGCGATGCGTGCGCGCCTGCAGTCGGCGCAATCCACCGCTGCCGAAATGAAAGCCAACACCACCAGCACCGTGCAGGACGCCGCCGCAACCTTGCGCTGGCGCATCGGCATGGGCCTGGCGCTGGTCGGCTGCGGCGTGCTGTTGTTGCTGGCCGTGGTGCTCGGGCACCGGGTGGTCAATCGCCTGAAGATGCTCAACGCGGCGATGGACGATCTGGCGGCAGGTGAGGGCGATCTGACCAAGCGCGTGCAGATCAACAGTAAGGACGAAATCGGCGACATGGCCTCGGCGGTCAATCGCTTTGTGGATAAGTTGCAGCCGATCGTGCGCGAGGCGGGCGACGTGGCCCAGCGTACCGGCGTGGAAATCGGCGCCATGACCCTGCGCAATGCCGGTGCCGATGCGGCGGCCGGGATGCAACGCGACGAGGTTGCGGAAAGTTTGCGTGCGTTGTCGCAAATGGCTGATGAGGCACAGTCGGAAAGCCATGCCATGCAGGCGGCGTTGAAGCAGGTGGTGGATATTCGCCAGGCTACCGACGAAAACACCCGCACCTCGGCCAAGGTCGGCAGCCTGATCGAGGCGCTGGCCGGGCAGGTCGACACCGGGGCGAAAGTCATCGAGCGACTGGCGCAGCAGAGCGAACAGATTGAAGTGGTGCTGACGGTGATTCACGGCATCGCCGAGCAGACCAACCTGCTGGCCCTGAACGCGGCGATCGAAGCGGCTCGGGCTGGTGAAACCGGGCGCGGATTTGCGGTGGTCGCTGATGAGGTTCGTGCGCTGGCAAGCAAGACGCAAAGCTCGACCGGTGACATTCAGGCGCACATCGTCGCGTTGCAGCAAGGCGCACGTGAGGCGGTAGAAGCGATCGGCCAAGCTGGGCGTCAGGCCAGCGAAGGTCTGCTGGTGTTACGCGACAGCGCGCGGTTGCAGCAGTCGGTGCAGGCTTCGGTCGAGCAGGTGCACGCGGCGATCGGTCTGGCAACGCAGGCGGCGGCGCATCAGGCGCAGGGCGCGCAAGCGGTGCGTGGGCGGGTCGAGACGATTCATGCCCAGGCCGAGAAAGCGGCGCAAGCGGTGGTGGAGACCACGGCCAGTGGCAAGGTGCTGGATGGGCTGGCGGCGCAGTTGAAGGCGAGTCTGGGGCAGTTCAGGGCTTAAATCAAAAGATCGCAGCCTGCGGCAGCTCCTACATAGGGATTTGCATTTCCCTGTAGAAGCTGCCGCAGGCTGCGATCTTTTAGCGGCTCAGGTACATCCGCGTCGTCAGCAGATACACCGGCAGCCCGGAGACCACAATCAACAGCGCCGCATAAGGCGCTGCCGCCGCAAACTCGACATTCGCGGTATGCGCCCACACTTCCGTCGCCAGCGTGTTCAGCCCGGTCGGACTCAGCAACAGCGTCGCCGTCAGTTCCTTCATCGCATCCAGAAACACCAGCGCAAACGCCGCGCCCAGTGCCGGGAAGATGATCGGCAGGGTCACCCGGCAAAACGCTGTGAACGACGAAGCCCCCAGCGTGCGGGCCGCTTCTTCCAGTTGCGGCGCCGCCTTGTTCAGCGCCGTGCGAATCGGTGCCTGCGCCAACGGCAGAAACAGCAGCGCATAAGCGATCAGCAGCAACGCCGAGGTCTGGTACAGCGCCGGCACGTAGTGCAGGGCGAAATACACCAGCGTCAGCGCGATCACCAGGCCCGGCAAGGCGTGGAGCAGATACGGCAAGCGTTCGGCCCAGATCGCCAGTTGACCTTTGTAACGCACCACCAGCAGCCCGACCGGCACCGCCAGCAGCAGGCACAGCGCCGCGCCACCCAGCGACAAGGCCAGCGACGACAGCAGGGCTTCGGTGATCGCCGCGACCGGGAAGGCTGCCGAAGAGCCGACCGCCAGCCAGTACGCGAGCATGCCCAGCGGAATCCCGCTGCCGATAATCGCCAGCAACAGGCAATACAGCTGCCCGACAACCGCCCACGGCCCCAACCGTACTTGCTCGGCCTGACGTGCCGCGCCCTGGCCAGTGCGCACATGCCGACCCTTGCCGCGCACCCGCAGCTCCAGCCACAACAGCATCAGACACAGCGCGAGCAGCACCGCCGAGAGCATCGCCGCGTTGGCGTTGCTGAATTCCAGTTCGAATTGCTGATAGATCGCGGTGGTGAAGGTTTGCAGGCCGATGATCGACAGTGCGCCGAACTCGACCAGCATGTGCAGGGCAATCAGCAGCGAGCCAGCCAGCAGCGACGGCCAGAGCAGCGGCAGGGTGACGCGGAAAAACACCCCCCAGCGATTCTGTCCCAAGGTGCGAGCCGACTCTTCAAGGGACGGATCGAGGTTGCGCAGGGTCGCCGCGACCGGCAGAAAGATCAGCGGATACTTCGACAGGCTCATCACCAGAATCGCCCCGCCGAGGCCTTCGAACTGCGCGCTCAACGACACCCAGGTGAAGCTGCTAACAAACGCCGGCACCGCAAACGGCAGGCACAGAATAACGCCCCACAGGCGTCGTCCCGGCAGATTGCTGCGCTCCAGCAGCCACGCCAGCGACAGGCCGATTACGCCGCAGGTCAGCGTTACACCAACCATCAGCGCCAATGTGTTGCGCAGCAGACCGAAGACATACGGGCGCCACAGCAAGTGCAGCGCCTCCGCCCAGCCGGCCTGCCAGGCTTTCAGGCCGACATAGGCCAGTGGCAACAGGCTCATGACCACCAGCAATAACACCGGCAGCACCAGCCAGATCGACGGGCGCTTGCGTCGTGGTACGTAACCCCCGCGCGCGGCGGGGGCGGATAACGATGCGGCCATCAGTTCAGGCCAACTTCACGTTCCAGCTCCAGCGCTTCTTCGGCGTTGCCCAGATCGGCCGGGGTCACGTTCGGCGCTTGCAGTTCGCTGAACGGCTTGAGCCCGCGATCCGATTCCATGCCTTTGTGCAGTGGATACTCGGCGGTGGTCTGAGTGATCACGCGCTGACCTTCTTCGCTGGCCATGTAGGCAAGGAATTGTTGGGCTTCTTTTGGATGTTTACTGGATTTGAGGACGGCAGCACTGGACACGGTGATCAGTCCGCCGACGTCGCCGCCGGTAAAGTAATGCAGTTTCGAGTCGAGCTTGCCTTTCTCGCGCTGCAGGGCGAACCAGTAGTAGTTGTTCACCAGCACGGTGGCGACTTCGCCGTTTTCCACGGCTTTGAGGGCGACCATGTTGTTGCTGTAGGTCTTGCCGAAAGCGCGCAGGCCGGTCAGCCATTCTTCGGCGGCGTCGCGACCGTGCATTTTGATGATCGCCACGGCCTGTTCCTGGAATGCGCCGCTGGTCGGGACGAAACCGACTTTGCCTTGCCACTTTGGATCGGAGAATTCCATCACCGACTTCGGCAGGTCTTTCTCATCGACCAGTTTCGGGTTGTAGGCAACCACGCGAACCCGCGCGGTGACACCGATCCAGGTGCCGTTGCCGGCGACGTATTGCTTGGGCAGCACGGCCAGCGTGGCGTCGTCGGTCTTGGCCAGCAGGCCTTGCTCGCCGAGGTTGTTCAGCGGCGGAGATTCTTCGGTGTAGATCACGTCGGCGGGGGAGCGGTCGCCTTCTTCGATGACCTGGCTGGCGAGCTGGTTGCTGCTGCCCTTGCGTACGTTGACGTGAATGCCGGTCTTGGCCTCGAAAGCCTTGGCGATAGCGTCGCCGACTTCCTTGTGTTGACCGTTGTAGAGCGTCAGGGAAACCGCCTCGGCTGCCTGGGTGAGGGGAGTGGCGAGTGCCAGGCCGAGCAGGGTGAAGGTCAAGCCGCGGCGCAGGGTATTTCGAAACATCATTCGCAGGGTTCCTCACTGTCGCATTGCAAAAACTTGCAACAATGATAAACGATATTGTTTCTCAAGTGCGCCTTGCGGGGAGGGCGGAGGTTTGCTAGAGCATGATCTGGTGATCATTTGTGGCGAGGGAGCTTGCTCCCGCTCGGCTGCGTAGCAGTCGTTAATCCTGAGAGGGGCATGACTGAAGTCAAAGCGAGGAATGCTGCGCATCCCAGCGGGAGCAAGCTCCCTCGCCACAGAGGCTTGCAGGTTTTTAAAGGCCAGAAACGCAAAAACCCGCTTTCGCGGGTTTTCGGGAAACTCAACGTCGTAACCTTGAGTTTGAATTGGTGCCCAGAAGAAGACTCGAACTTCCACGACCGTAAGGTCACCAGCACCTGAAGCTGGCGTGTCTACCAATTTCACCATCTGGGCATTCATCGCGAGCGTTGCCGCTGTTGATGTGGCGCACTATACGGAGCGCTTTTTGATCTGTAAACCCCTGATTTAATTTTAATTAATCAGTTTTAACAAACCCGTTTCCTAGAATGCAAAAAACCCGCTTTCGCGGGTTTTGTGTGAGTCTTGAAACTGATCTAGTCTCAAACTCGAAATTGGTGCCCAGGAGAAGACTCGAACTTCCACGACCGTAAGGTCACCAGCACCTGAAGCTGGCGTGTCTACCAATTTCACCACCTGGGCATCTCGTCAACGTGTGTACGTCGTCGATGGCGCGCACTATACGGAGCGCCTTTTTAACTGTAAACCCCTGTCAGCAAAAAAAATGAATTTTTTTACCAGCGGTGTTCAAAAAAGCTTTCAGGCGTCGATACAAGGCTCCAGAAGGGCCTTATAGAGTCGGAAATTTCCCGTTTGATGGCGCCTATGCCAAACTAACCCGCATATAGACAAGGTGAAAACTCTCTAATGGCCGATTGGCAGTCCCTCGATCCCGAGGCCGCTCGTGAAGCGGAAAAATATGAAAACCCTATTCCCAGCCGCGAACTGATCCTGGCGCATCTCGCCGATCGGGGTTCGCCTGCTGCCCGCGAGCAACTGGTCGAAGAGTTTGGTCTGACCACAGAAGACCAGATCGAAGCCCTGCGCCGCCGCCTGCGCGCCATGGAGCGCGACGCTCAATTGATCTACACCCGCCGTGGCACCTATGCGCCGGTGGACAAGCTCGACCTGATCCTCGGCCGCATCAGCGGTCACCGCGACGGTTTCGGCTTCCTGGTGCCGGACGACGGTAGCGATGACCTGTTCATGAGCCCGGCGCAGATGCGTCTGGTGTTCGATGGCGACCGTGCGCTGGCCCGTGTTTCCGGTCTCGACCGTCGTGGCCGCCGTGAAGGCGTGATCGTCGAAGTGGTGTCCCGTGCCCACGAAACCATCGTCGGTCGCTACTTCGAAGAGGGCGGTATCGGTTTCGTCGTTGCCGACAACCCGAAGATCCAGCAGGAAGTGCTGGTTACGCCAGGCCGCAACGCCAACGCGCAGATCGGTCAGTTTGTCGAGGTGAAAATCACCCACTGGCCGACGCCGCGCTTCCAGCCGCAAGGCGATGTGGTCGAAGTGGTCGGCAACTACATGGCGCCGGGCATGGAAATCGATGTCGCGCTGCGCACCTACGACATTCCGCACGTCTGGCCTGAAGCTGTTCTGAAAGAAGCCGCCAAGCTCAAGCCGGAAGTCGAAGAGAAAGACAAAGAGAAGCGTGTCGACCTGCGCCATCTGCCGTTCGTCACCATCGACGGCGAAGATGCCCGCGACTTCGACGACGCGGTCTACTGCGAAGCCAAGCCCGGCAAGCTGCGCCTGTTCTCCGGCGGCTGGAAGTTGTACGTGGCGATCGCCGACGTTTCCAGCTACGTGAAGATCGGTTCGGCCCTGGACAATGAAGCCCAGGTGCGCGGCAACTCGGTGTACTTCCCCGAGCGCGTGGTGCCGATGCTGCCTGAGCAGCTGTCCAACGGCCTGTGCTCACTGAACCCGCACGTCGATCGTCTGGCCATGGTTTGCGAGATGACCATCTCCAAGTCTGGCGAAATGACCGACTACTGCTTCTATGAAGCGGTGATCCATTCCCACGCCCGTCTGACCTACAACAAGGTCAGCGCGATGCTGGAAACCCCGAAAGCCACCGAAGCACGCAAGCTTCGCGGCGAATACACCGACGTGGTGCCGCACCTCAAGCAGCTGTATGCGCTGTACAAGGTGTTGCTGGCGGCCCGTCACGTGCGTGGCGCGATCGATTTCGAAACTCAGGAAACCCGGATCATCTTCGGTTCCGAGCGCAAGATTGCCGAAATCCGTCCGACCACCCGCAACGATGCGCACAAGCTGATCGAGGAATGCATGCTGGCCGCCAACGTGGCCACTGCCGAATTCCTCAAGAAGCACGAAATCCCTGCGCTGTACCGCGTCCACGACGGCCCGCCACCGGAGCGTCTGGAAAAGCTGCGCGCGTTCCTCGGCGAACTCGGCCTGTCCCTGCACAAAGGCAAGGACGGCCCGTCGCCGAAGGACTATCAGGCTCTGCTGGCAAGCATCAAGGACCGTCCGGATTTCCATCTGATCCAGACCGTGATGCTGCGCTCCCTGAGCCAGGCGGTGTACAGCGCCCAGAACGAAGGCCACTTCGGCCTGAATTACGAAGCCTATACCCACTTCACGTCGCCGATCCGTCGTTACCCGGACCTGCTCACGCACCGCGCCATCCGCAGCGTGATCCATTCGAAACAGGACACTCCGCACGTTCGTCGTGCCGGGGCGATGACCATTCCGAAAGCGCGCATCTATCCGTACGACGAAGCGGCGCTGGAGCAGCTCGGCGAGCAGTGCTCGATGAGTGAGCGCCGTGCCGACGAAGCCACCCGCGACGTAGTGAACTGGCTCAAGTGCGAGTTCATGAAGGATCGCGTCGGCGAGTCGTTCCCGGGTGTGATCACCGCCGTGACCGGTTTTGGCCTGTTCGTCGAGCTGACCGATATCTACGTCGAAGGCCTGGTGCACGTCACCGCGCTGCCGGGCGACTACTACCACTTCGACCCTGTGCATCACCGCCTGGCGGGCGAGCGCACCGGTCGCAGCTTCCGTCTCGGCGATACCGTTGAAGTGCGCGTGATGCGCGTCGACCTCGACGAGCGCAAGATCGACTTCGAGATGGCTGAAAAAACCATCAGCGCGCCGATCGGTCGCAAGAAACGTGGCGCCGATACCGCAGCACCTGCGAGCAAGGCTGTGGAAGACAAGGCTCCGGCGAAAACCGCCAGCCGTCGTCCGGCCAAAGAGAAAGCTGTCGAGGCCTATCGCCCGAGCGATGCCGTGGCGAAAAACGCCGAGCTGCGCAAAAGCCGTGAATTGAAGAAGGCCTTGTTGGCCGAAGCCAAAAGCGGTGGTAAAGCGGCGTCTGGGGGAAAGACCGGACGGTCGGCGCCTGAGAAGGCCGTCGGCGGCAAGCCAGCCAAACCCAGCAAACACCGTAAAGGCCCGCCAAAAGCGGGTTCGGCTCCAGCCAAGAGTGGCGGGTCGCGTAAACCGAAGGCGAAGTCATGAGTCAGTTGGAAAAAATCTACGGCGTTCACGCGGTAGAAGCGTTGTTGCGTCACCACCCGAAACGCGTCAAGCAGATCTGGCTGGCTGAAAGCCGCAACGATCCGCGCGTGCAGACCCTGATCGAACTGGCCAACGAAAATCGTGTGCAGATCGGTCAGGCCGAGCGCCGCGAAATGGATGCCTGGGTTGAAGGCGTGCACCAGGGCGTGGTGGCGGACGTCAGTCCGAGCCAGGTCTGGGGCGAGGCGATGCTCGACGAGCTGCTCGACCGCACCGAAGGCGCGCCGCTGTTGCTGGTGCTCGACGGCGTGACCGACCCGCACAACCTCGGCGCCTGCCTGCGTTCGGCGGATGCTGCCGGCGCGCTGGCGGTGATCGTGCCCAAGGACAAGTCGGCCACCCTGACGCCGGTGGTGCGTAAAGTGGCTTGCGGCGCGGCGGAAGTGATTCCGCTGGTGGCGGTGACCAACCTGGCGCGCACTCTGGAAAAGCTTCAGCAGCGCGGTCTGTGGGTGGTCGGCACGGCGGGTGAGGCCGAGGTCAGCATTTATGACCAGGACCTGACCGGCCCGACCATCCTGATCATGGGCGCTGAAGGCAAAGGCATGCGTCGCCTGACCCGCGAGCACTGCGACTACCTGGTGAACCTGCCGATGGCCGGTAGCGTCAGCAGCCTCAACGTGTCCGTGGCCACCGGTGTGTGCCTGTTCGAAGCGCAGCGCCAGCGCGGTGCCAAGGCCAAGGCAGCCGCCAAGAAGTAAACCTCGCTGTGTGGCTTGTAGGAGCTGTCGAGTAAAACGAGGCTGCGATCTTTTGATCTTGTTTTTTAAAAAATCAAAGTCAAAAGATCGCAGCCTTCGGCAGCTCCTACAGGTGTCTCCCGGTGATTGTTCAAATAATCACCAATTGCCTTGCGCCTGCGCAGTCCCTTCTCTACAATTGCGCCCCTTGCTGTGACGGCAGGCACGCATGTGCCCCGCGCCAGCAAGTCCATAAGTGTCATTCACTCCTTGTCTGACCGTTTTTGAGCGGCAGGCTACAACCCGTAAGGAGCATTCATGCGTCATTACGAAATCATCTTTCTGGTCCACCCTGACCAGAGCGAGCAAGTCGGCGGCATGGTTGAGCGTTACACCAAGCTGATCGAAGAAGACGGCGGCAAAATCCACCGTCTGGAAGACTGGGGCCGTCGTCAACTGGCCTACGCAATCAACAATGTTCACAAGGCTCACTACGTGATGCTGAACGTTGAGTGCACTGGCAAGGCCCTGGCCGAGCTGGAAGACAACTTCCGCTACAACGATGCAGTGATCCGTAACCTGGTCATCCGTCGCGACGAAGCCGTTACCGGCCAGTCCGAGATGCTCAAGGCTGAAGAAAACCGCAGTGAGCGCCGTGAGCGTCGCGACCGTCCTGAGCACTCCGACGCTGATGGCGTTGAGGGTGATGACAGCGACAACAGCGATAACGCTGACGAGTAATCCACGGACCTTTTAAGGAGCCTATCAAATGGCACGTTTCTTCCGTCGTCGTAAATTCTGCCGCTTCACCGCTGAAGACGTGAAAGAGATCGATTACAAAGATCTCAACACTCTGAAAGCCTACGTATCCGAGACCGGCAAAATCGTTCCAAGCCGCATCACCGGTACCAAAGCTCGTTATCAGCGTCAGCTGGCCACCGCTATCAAGCGCGCCCGCTTCCTGGCCCTGCTGGCCTACACCGACAGCCACGGCCGCTGAGACCGGGCAGTCGACAAGTAGCAAAGGATTGAATGCATGCGCGCCTTAGCTGAGTTCATCATGCGCGGCCGCATGCAGGCCACTCTCGTAGTGGCCGGGTGTGCAACATTGCCGTTGTTGTATTGGTTGGGTGCTGCCGCCGGGAGCCTGGTGCTTCTGCGGCGCGGACTGACGGACGCCCTGGGCGTTCTGTCGCTGGGACTGCTGCCGGCATTGATCTGGTGGCTGTATGCCGATGATCCACGGGCGCTTCTGGTGCTGCTGGGGTCTTCGGGGCTTGCGTTGGTGTTGCGCGCAAGCGAGTCCTGGGTTCGCACGCTGCTGGTCAGCGTAGTGATGGGAGTGGTGTTTTCAGTGGTGCTCGGGGCAGCGTTTGCGGCCCAGATCGAGATGCTCGCGCAGGCCTTGATAAAGGTCATGCCGGCGCTTCTTGGTGAAACCTACAAGCAATTGTCGGTCGATGAGCAAGCGCGTTTCGCGTCCCTGATTGCACCAGTCCTGACCGGACTGATTGCGGCTTTGTTGCAGATCGTCAGCGTGCTGAGCCTGATTGTCGGGCGGCATTGGCAGGCGTTGTTGTACAACCCGGGTGGTTTTGGTCGCGAGTTTCGCGCCATCCGGATCCCGCTGGGACCGGCGATGTTGCTGCTGGCGTTGATGCTTCTGGGCCCGAATCTCGGTGCACAGATGGCCATGTTGACGCCGTTGTGCAGTGTACCGCTGGTGTTCGCCGGACTCGCCCTGATTCACGGGCTGGTCGGGCAGAAGCGACTGGCCGGTTTCTGGCTGGTGGGGTTGTACGTGACACTGCTGCTGTTCATGCAGCTGCTCTATCCGTTGCTCGTGGTTCTGGCCATTGTCGACAGCCTGATTGATTTTCGCGGTCGTCACGTGTCGAAAGGCACCGATAACGCGAACGGTGAAGGTTAAAAGTTAAGAGGATTTCCACATGCAACTGATCCTTCTGGAAAAAATCGCCAACCTGGGCAACCTGGGCGACAAAGTAAACGTTAAGGCCGGTTACGGCCGTAACTACCTGCTGCCTTTCGGCAAAGCTACCGCTGCGACCGCTGCCAACCTGGCTGCGTTCGAAGAGCGTCGTGCCGAGCTGGAAAAAGCTGCCGCAGACCGTAAAGCATCGGCTGAAAGCCGTGCTGCCCAACTGGCCGAGCTGGAAGTGACCATCACTGCCACCGCTGGCGACGAAGGCAAGCTGTTCGGTTCGATCGGTACTCACGACATCGCTGACGCACTGACCGCTTCCGGCGTTGAAGTGCAGAAGAGCGAAGTTCGTCTGCCGAACGGCACCATCCGCAACGTGGGTGAATTCGACGTGGCTGTGCACCTGCACGCCGAAGTTGAAGCCACCGTACGCGTTGTCGTGGTAGCAGCTTAAGCAATACTTGTCGGCTGGCACCCTCGGGTGCTTGCCGGTAACATCGGGCACGATCCTGTTTACAGGTCGTGCCCTTTGTCTTTCTGGTAATCCCGTTTTCAAACCTGACTCCAAGTGGCCATGAACGAAATCACCGCTCCCGAGCAATACGATCTGCAAACCGCCGCGCTGAAAGTGCCGCCGCATTCCATCGAGGCCGAACAGGCCGTACTCGGTGGTCTGATGCTGGACAACAACGCCTGGGAACGCGTGCTCGATCAAGTCTCCGACGGCGATTTCTACCGACATGACCACCGTCTGATCTTCCGTGCGATCGCCAAACTGGCCGATCAGAACATGCCGATCGACGTCGTGACCCTTGCCGAACAATTGGACAAGGAAGGTCAGACGTCCCAGGTCGGCGGCCTCGGTTACCTCGGCGAGCTGGCGAAAAACACGCCGTCCGTCGCCAACATCAAGGCCTATGCGCAGATCGTTCGCCAGCGGGCGACGTTGCGCCAGTTGATCGGTATCAGCACTGAAATTGCCGACAGCGCCTTCAACCCCGAAGGTCGCACCGCCGAGGAAATCCTCGACGAAGCCGAGCGGCAGATCTTCGCGATTGCCGAGGCCCGGCCAAAAACCGGCGGCCCGGTGGGCGTGAATGACCTGCTGACCAAGGCCATCGACCGCATCGACACCCTGTTCAACACTGCCGACGCGATTACCGGTCTTTCCACCGGATATACCGACCTCGATGAGAAGACCAGTGGCTTGCAGCCGTCCGACCTGATCATCGTCGCCGGCCGTCCGTCGATGGGTAAAACCACCTTCGCCATGAACCTGGTGGAAAACGCCGTACTGCGCAGCGACAAGGCGGTGCTGGTGTATTCCCTCGAGATGCCAGGCGAATCGCTGATCATGCGTATGCTTTCGTCCCTGGGCCGTATCGACCAGACCAAAGTGCGTTCCGGTCAGCTTGAAGACGACGACTGGCCGCGCCTGACCTCGGCGGTCAACCTGCTCAACGATCGCAAGCTGTTCATTGACGATACCGCCGGTATCAGCCCGTCGGAAATGCGTGCGCGGACCCGGCGGCTGGTGCGCGAGCACGGCGACATCGGCCTGATCATGATCGACTACCTGCAGTTGATGCAGATTCCGGGTTCCAGCGGTGACAACCGGACCAACGAGATTTCCGAGATCTCGCGATCCCTCAAAGCCCTGGCCAAGGAATTCAACTGCCCGGTGGTGGCGCTGTCGCAGCTCAACCGTTCCCTGGAACAACGTCCCAACAAGCGTCCGGTGAACTCCGACTTGCGGGAATCCGGAGCGATCGAGCAGGACGCCGACGTCATCATGTTCGTGTACCGGGACGAGGTGTATCACCCGGAAACCGAGCACAAGGGCATCGCCGAAATCATCATCGGCAAGCAGCGGAACGGCCCGATCGGCTTTATCCGCCTGGCTTTTATCGGTAAGTACACCCGCTTCGAAAACCTCGCGCCGGGCAGTTACAACTTCGACGACGACGAGTAACGTCGAGCACTTGTGGCGAGGGCGCTTGTTCCCGCCGGGTTGCGCAGCCGCCGCCAGAATTCGACTGCTGCGCAGCCGATCGGGAGCAAGCTCCCTCGCCACAGGTAAAGCACAATTTCCGACCACAGTCGTCGGAATTGGTCAAAATTTGTGCTATATTCCGCGCCCGCGAAATTCAATGAAAGCCAACACCGGTTATCGACATGCAAGCAGCCAAGCCGTTATTTGACTATCCAAAGTACTGGGCCGAATGTTTCGGGCCAGCGCCGTTCCTGCCGATGAGCAGGGAGGAGATGGATCAGCTCGGCTGGGATTCCTGCGACATCATTATCGTCACCGGTGATGCCTACGTCGATCACCCGTCGTTCGGCATGGCGATCATCGGCCGGCTGCTGGAGTCCCAGGGCTTCCGCGTCGGGATCATCGCCCAGCCGAACTGGCAGTCCAAAGACGACTTCATGAAGCTCGGCGAGCCGAACCTGTTCTTCGGCGTCGCGGCCGGCAACATGGACTCGATGATCAACCGCTACACCGCGGACAAGAAAATCCGCTCCGACGACGCCTACACCCCGGGTGGCATGGCGGGCAAACGTCCGGATCGCGCGAGCCTGGTCTACAGCCAGCGCTGCAAGGAAGCTTACAAACATGTGCCGATCGTCCTCGGCGGCATCGAAGCTTCGCTGCGCCGCATCGCCCACTACGACTACTGGCAGGATCGCGTGCGCAACTCGATCCTGATCGACGCCAGCGCCGATATTCTGCTGTACGGCAACGCCGAGCGCGCCATTGTCGAAGTGGCCCAGCGCCTTTCCTACGGGCACAAGATCGAAGACATCACCGACGTGCGCGGCACCGCGTTCATCCGTCGTGACACGCCGCAGGGCTGGTACGAAGTCGATTCCACGCGCATCGACCGTCCGGGCAAGGTCGACAAGATCATCAACCCGTACGTAAACACTCAGGACACCCAGGCCTGCGCCATCGAGCAAGAGAAGGGGCCGGTGGATGATCCCGAGGAAGCCAAGGTCGTACAGATCCTGGCCAGCCCGCGCATGACCCGCGACAAGACCGTGATCCGCTTGCCGTCGATGGAAAAGGTGCGTAACGATCCGGTCCTGTACGCCCACGCCAACCGCGTGCTGCACCTGGAAACCAACCCGGGCAACGCCCGCGCGCTGGTGCAGAAGCATGGCGAGATCGACGTCTGGTTCAATCCGCCGCCGATTCCGATGACCACTGAAGAAATGGACTACGTGTTCGGCATGCCTTACGCACGGGTTCCGCACCCGGCGTACGGCAAGGAAAAGATCCCGGCCTACGACATGATCCGTTTCTCGGTGAACATCATGCGTGGCTGCTTCGGCGGCTGCACCTTCTGCTCGATCACCGAGCACGAAGGCCGGATCATCCAGAACCGTTCCGAAGAATCGATCATTCGCGAAATCGAAGAGATCCGCGACAAGGTCCCGGGCTTCACCGGCGTCATCTCCGACCTCGGCGGCCCGACCGCGAACATGTACCGCATCGCCTGCAAGAGCCCGGAAATCGAGTCCGCGTGCCGCAAGCCGTCCTGCGTGTTCCCCGGCATCTGCCCGAACCTGAACACCGACCACTCGTCGCTGATTCAGCTGTACCGCAGCGCCCGTGCCTTGCCGGGTGTGAAGAAGATTCTGATCGCCTCCGGCCTGCGTTACGACCTCGCGGTCGAGTCGCCGGAGTACGTCAAAGAACTGGTGACCCACCACGTCGGCGGGTACCTGAAGATCGCCCCGGAACATACCGAGGAAGGTCCGCTCAACCAGATGATGAAACCGGGCATTGGCAGCTATGACAAGTTCAAGCGCATGTTCGAGAAGTACACCAAGGAAGCAGGCAAAGAGCAGTACCTGATCCCGTACTTCATCGCCGCGCATCCGGGCACCACCGACGAAGACATGATGAACCTGGCGCTGTGGCTCAAGGGCAACGGCTTCCGTGCCGACCAGGTGCAGGCGTTCTACCCGTCGCCGATGGCCACCGCCACCGCGATGTACCACTCGGGCAAGAACCCGCTGCGCAAGGTCACCTACAAGAGCGACGGCGTGACCATCGTCAAGAGCGAAGAGCAGCGCCGCCTGCACAAGGCGTTCCTGCGTTATCACGATCCGAAAGGCTGGCCGATGCTGCGTGAAGCGTTGATCCGCATGGGTCGTGGTGATCTGATCGGTCCGGGCAAGGATCAGTTGATTCCGCTGCATCAACCGGCCACCGACAGCTACCAGAGCGCCCGTCGCAAGAACTCGACGCCGGCCGGCAGCCACAAGGTCGCGAAAGAGAAGACCACCAAGATTCTCACCCAGCACACCGGCCTGCCACCGCGTGCCAGCGACGGTGGCAATCCTTGGGACAAGCGTGAACAAGCCAAGGCTGCGGCGTTTGCCCGCAACCAGCAGGCGGCCAAGGAGCGCAAGGAAGCAGCCAAGGGCAAGGGGCCGAAACCGGCTCGCAAGCCGGTCGTTCCGCGCTAAACCGCTTTTTGTTTCAACAGAACGCCAACCTTCGGGTTGGCGTTTTGCATTTCAGGTGTCAGGAAATTTGCTGAAGTCACTGCCCTCATCGCTGGCAAGCCAGCTCCCACAGGTTTATCTGTCGCTCACAAAACTGTGGCCACCGAGGAACCTTGTGGGAGCTGGCTTGCCAGCGATGGGGCCAGATCAATCACCTCATCAATCACTGCCCGCCACATTTAGGCGCAACTTCCTCGAACCATTTCCCCGCATCGCCCGATTTTGGTGCTGTACTGCCCTGAGCATTCCGGGAAAGCGCCCAAGCCCCTGCATGGCATAAGTCTTGCGCGCTTTCGAATACGCTTAGGCTCGCAGGAGGCACGCCGTGTCGATTCATGTCGCATTGCATCACGTCACGCATTACCGCTACGACCGCGCTGTCGAACTCGGCCCGCAGATCGTTCGCCTGCGCCCGGCCGCCCATAGCCGTACGCGGATTCTCTCCTATGCGTTGAAAGTCTCGCCCGAGCAGCATTTCATCAACTGGCAGCAAGACCCGCAGGGCAACTACCTCGCGCGTCTGGTATTCCCCGAGAAAACCGACGAGTTGCGCATCGAAGTCGACCTGCTGGCCGAGATGGCGGTGTTCAATCCGTTCGACTTCTTCCTCGAACCCTACGCCGAGAAAATCCCCTTCACCTACGCCGCCGATGAGCGCAAGGAGCTGGCGCCGTACCTCGAAACCCTGCCGCTGACCCCGGCATTCAAAGCCTATCTGGACGGGATCGACCGCACGCCACTGCCCGCCGTGGATTTCCTGGTGATGCTCAACCAGCGCCTCAGCGAAGACATCCGTTACCTGATTCGCATGGAACCGGGCGTGCAGACTCCGGAACATACCCTCGAACATGCGTCCGGCTCCTGTCGCGACTCGGCGTGGCTGCTGGTGCAACTGCTGCGTAACCTCGGGTTGGCCGCGCGGTTTGTCTCTGGCTACCTGATTCAACTGACCGCTGATGTGAAGAGTCTCGACGGCCCATCCGGTACCGAGGTGGATTTCACCGACCTGCATGCCTGGTGCGAGGTGTACTTGCCCGGTGCTGGCTGGATCGGTCTGGATGCCACGTCCGGGCTGTTCGCCGGTGAAGGGCATATCCCGCTGGCCTGCAGTCCCGATCCGTCTTCGGCCGCGCCGATCAGTGGCCAGGTCGAGCCGTGCGAATGCCAGTTCAGCCACGAAATGTCGGTGGAGCGGATCTGGGAAGCGCCACGGGTGACCAAGCCCTACACCGTTGAGCAATGGCTGGCGATTCAGGCGTTGGGCCGGCAGATCGATGCCGACCTGCTGCAAGGTGATGTGCGCCTGACCATGGGCGGCGAGCCGACCTTCGTTTCCATTGACGATCCGGACGGCGCCGAATGGAACACTGCCGCGTTGGGGCCGGACAAGCGCCGACTGTCCGCCGAACTGTTCCAGCGCATGCGCCAGCACTATGCGCCGAAAGGTCTGGTGCATTTCGGTCAGGGCAAGTGGTATCCCGGCGAGCCATTGCCGCGCTGGTCGCTCAACTGCTATTGGCGCCGCGACGGCGTGCCGATCTGGCACAACAACGCGCTGATCGCCGATGAGCAGCAGGACTACGGCGCCGATGGCGAACTGGCCGGGCGTTTTCTGGCGAGCGTCGCTGAACGCCTGAAACTGCCGGCACGCTTCGTGTTTCCGGCCTACGAAGACAATTTCTATTACCTCTGGCGTGAGGGCGCGCTGCCGAGCAACGTCAGCGCCGAAGACTCGCGTCTTGATGAACCGCTGGAGCGTGCGCGTCTGCGCAAGGTCTTCGCTCAGGGCCTGGATAAAGTGATCGGCCAGGTGCTGCCGCTGGCGCGCACCGCCAAGGGTGATCAATGGCAGAGCGGGCGCTGGTATCTGCGCGACGAGCATTGCCGGCTGGTGCCGGGGGATTCGCCGCTGGGCTATCGCCTGCCGCTCGGTTCGCAGCCGTGGGTGAAGGCCGCCGAGTATCCGTTTATTCATCCCAACGATCCGAATCAGGACTTCCCCGAGCTGCCGGACACCACCCAGCTCAACAGCCATGCCGAACCCGCCACTGCCGCCGAACGTGCGCCGACAATCGACGAGTCCGCCGACTGGCTGACTCGCACCGCCTTCTGCGCCGAAGCGCGCGATGGGCGTCTGTATCTGTTCATGCCGCCGCTGGAGCGGGTCGAAGACTATCTGGAGCTGGTGGCGGCCATTGAAGCCACCGCCGAAGAGCTGCATTGCCCGGTGCTGCTGGAAGGTTACGAGCCGCCGAGTGATCCGCGCCTGAGCAATTTCCGCATCACCCCGGATCCGGGCGTGATCGAGGTCAACGTGCAGCCGTCCGCAACTTGGGACGAACTGGTCGAGCGCACCGAGTTTCTCTATGAACAGGCGCGACAGACGCGGCTGACCACCGAGAAATTCATGATCGACGGACGCCACACCGGCACCGGCGGCGGTAATCATTTCGTCCTCGGTGGCGCGACCCCGGCGGACTCACCGTTTCTGCGCCGCCCGGACCTGCTGCGGAGTCTGATCAGCTACTGGCACAACCACCCGTCGCTGTCCTATCTGTTTTCCGGCTTGTTCATCGGCCCGACCTCGCAGGCGCCGCGGGTCGATGAAGCGCGCAACGACGCCCTGTACGAACTGGAAATCGCCTTCGCGCAGATGCCTGAACCGGGCGAAGCGTGCGCACCGTGGCTGGTGGATCGCCTGCTGCGCAATCTGCTGATTGACGTCACCGGCAACACTCACCGCGCCGAGTTCTGCATCGACAAACTGTATTCGCCGGATGGCGCCACCGGGCGTCTCGGCCTGCTGGAGCTGCGCGCCTTCGAAATGCCGCCGCATGCGCGGATGAGCCTGGCTCAGCAGTTGTTGCTGCGCGCGCTGGTCGCACGCTTCTGGCGCGAGCCCTATGCGCCGCCGAAACTGGCGCGCTGGGGCACCGAGCTGCACGATCGCTTCATGCTGCCGCACTTTATCGAGCAGGATTTCGCCGACGTCATCGTCGAACTGAACAGCGCCGGTTATCCATTGCGCGCCGAGTGGTTCGCTGCGCATCTGCAGTTCCGTTTTCCCAAGGTCGGCGATTACGCGGTCAGCGGCATCGAGATGGAGCTGCGCCAGGCGCTGGAACCTTGGCATGTGCTGGGCGAGGAGGGTACGGCGGGTGGCACGGTGCGTTATGTCGATTCGTCGCTGGAGCGTTTGCAGATAAAGCTCAGCGGCTTGCCGCCGCAGCGGTATCTGCTGACCTGCAACGGCATTCCGCTGCCGCTGCAACCGACCGGGCGCATCGGTGAGTTCGTCGCCGGCGTGCGCTTTCGGGCCTGGCAACCGGCCAACTGCCTGCAACCGACCATCCCGGTGCATGCGCCGCTGGTGTTCGACCTGCTCGACACCTGGATGCAGCGTTCGCTGGGCGGTTGCCAGTACCACGTTGCACACCCGGGCGGGCGCAATTACGAGACGCTACCGGTCAATGCCAACGAAGCTGAGAGCCGGCGCATGGCGCGGTTTTTCCGCATCGGACACACGCCGGGGAAACTTCCGATACCGAACCTGACAATCTCCGACGAGCTGCCGATGACGCTCGATTTGCGACGTTTCTAAGTCCTGCACGACATGCGGATTTTTCGTATATCCGCACGTCATGTGCCTGCGTTAGTCTGACCGTTCCCTGCTGTCTGCCGAGCTTTCCATGCCTGACCTGCTAGACCGCTACCCGCTGACGGCGGGCACTTATCACGAACTGCTGAACGACAGCGGGGAAGTGCGCCCGCACTGGCGGCGGCTGTTCGATCAATTGCAGCGCAGCACCCCGGCGCAACTGGTGCAGCGGCAGGCGTTGCTGGCCCGGCAGATTCAGGAAAACGGCGTGACCTACAACGTCTATGCCGATCCCAAGGGCGCTGACCGTCCGTGGGAACTGGACCTGCTGCCGCACGTGATTGCTGCTGATGAGTGGCAGCAAATGTCGGTGGGAATTGCCCAGCGAGCACGCCTGCTCAACGCGGTACTGGCCGATCTGTACGGGCCGCAGCGGCTGATCAGCGAAGGGCTGTTGCCGGCGGAGCTGGTGTTCGGCCACAACAATTTTCTCTGGCCTTGTCAGGGCATCGCGCCACCCGAAGACGCCTTTCTGCATCTGTACGCCGTGGATCTGGCGCGGGCGCCGGACGGGCGCTGGTGGGTCACGGCCGATCGTACCCAGGCTCCGTCGGGGGCGGGTTATGCGCTGGAAAACCGCACCATTGTTTCGCGGGCGTTTCCCGAGCTGTACCGCGATCTTAAAGTGCAGCATCTGGCCGGATTCTTCCGCACCCTGCAGGAAACCCTCGCGCGTCAGGCGCCGTGTGACGATGATGCGCCACTGGTGGTGTTGCTGACGCCGGGGCGCTTCAACGAAAGCTATTTCGAACATTTGTATCTGGCGCGCCAGCTCGGTTATCCACTGGTGGAGGGCGGGGACCTGACGGTGCGCGACGCCACGGTGTACCTGAAAACCCTCAGCGGCCTGCGCCGGGTGCACGCGATCATGCGCCGGCTCGACGATGACTTCTGCGATCCGCTGGAGTTGCGCACCGACTCGGCACTCGGTGTGCCCGGCTTGCTGGAAGCGGTGCGTCAGGGTCGGGTGCTGGTGGCCAATGCCTTGGGCAGCGGCGTGCTGGAGTCGCCGGGATTGCTCGGATTTTTGCCGAAGATCAATCAGTACCTGTTCGGCGAAGAACTGCTGCTGCCGTCCATCGCCACCTGGTGGTGCGGCGAGGCGCCGGTATTGGCGCAAGCGCTGGAAAAGCTTCCGGAGCTGCTGATCAAACCGGCGTTCCCCTCACAAAGCTTCGCCCCGGTGTTCGGCCGCGATCTGAGCGAACAACAGCGTCAGGCGCTCGCCGAGCGGATGCAGGCGCGGCCATACGCCTATGTCGCACAAGAACTGGCGCAGCTGTCCCAGGCGCCAGTCTGGCAGGCTGAAGACGGCCAACTGCAACCGCGAGCGATCGGCATGCGCGTGTACGCGGTGGCCAGTGGTGACGGTTATCGCGTATTGCCCGGTGGACTGACCCGGGTCGCCGCCGAGGCCGATGCGGAAGTGGTGTCGATGCAGCGCGGCGGGGCGAGCAAGGACACCTGGGTGTTGGGCGAGCGTGCGCCGAGTGGCGAGCAATGGAAAACCCAGCGCAATGTCGGCTTGCACGATCTGGTGCGCCGCGATCCGTACCTGCCCTCGCGGGTGGTGGAGAACCTGTTCTGGTTCGGCCGTTACTGCGAGCGTTGCGACGACAGTGCGCGACTGCTGCGGATCATGCTTGCGCGGTATGTCGATGGCGATGACCCGCAAGCCTTGCAGGCCGCCGTGGAGCTGGGCGAGCGGCTGAATTTGCTGCCGGAGGAGGGCGAGTTGCCGGAGCGGCTGCTGGCGGCGCTGCTCGGCGAGGACTGGTCGTTCAGCCTGCGCTCCAACCTGCAGCGCCTGCAGTGGGCGGCCTCGCAGGTGCGCGGCAAGCTTTCGCGGGAGAACTGGCAGGCGTTGGTCGAGTTGCAGCGCGAGGCGCTGGAACTGGACACCGAAGAGCCGGACTTCGGCGAGTTGCTGGATTTCCTCAATCGGCTGGTGATGTCGCTGGCGGCGCTCTCGGGTTTCGCGCTCGACGACATGACTCGCGACGAGGGCTGGCGCTTTCTGATGATCGGCCGGCGCATCGAGCGGTTGCAGTTTCTCAGCAGCAGTCTTGCAGCGTTTCTGCGCGGCGCCGGGGCGTTCGATCAAGCGGGGCTGGAATGGCTGCTGGAGTTGGGCAACAGCAGCATCACCTACCGTTCGCGGTATCTGGCGGTGGCGCAGTTGATTCCGGTGCTCGATCTGTTGCTGCTGGATGAGCAGAACCCGCACGCGGTGCTGTTTCAGTTGAAACTGGTGACCCGCACGCTCAAGCGATTGAATGATGATTTCGGCGTGCCTCGCGAGGCGGGGTTTCCGCAATTGGTCGAGCGTCTGGCGCGGTTTGATCTGGGCTGTCTGGAGAACCCGCTGTTCGGGGAGAACAGCGTGCGTGCTGCGCTCGATGGTCTGGCGGATCTGCTGCAAGAGATTGCCGAGGCCAGCGGGCAGGTCTCGGATCGTCTGGCGCTGCGCCACTTTGCCCATGTCGATGATGTCAGCCAGCGCACGGTGTCCGTCTGATGAGCTCGCATTACCAGATCTTTCACGACACCTGTTACCACTACGACAGCCCGGTGTCGCTGGCACAGCAATTGGCGCACCTGTGGCCCCGTGAATGCACATGGCAGCGCTGCACCGAGCAGCAATTGCTGATCAGCCCGCAGCCGACGACGCGGCGGGATGAGCTGGATGTGTTCGGCAATCCGCTGACTCGTCTGGCCTTCGAGCGCCCGCATGATGAATTGCAGGTCAACGCCAGGCTCACGGTCGAGGTGCTGGCGCGGCCACTGGCGGATTTCAGTCTGTCCCCAGCGTGGGAGCAGACGCGCAATGCGCTGACCTACAGCAGCCAGCCGTTGTCCGCCGAGACGCTTGAGGCTTGTCGCTATCGGTTTCAGTCACCCTATGTGCATTTGAAACGCAGCTTCGTCGAGTTTTCCGAGAGCTGTTTTCCGCCGGGCCGCCCGTTGCTGCTGGGCGTGCAGGCCTTGATGCAGAAGATCTTCAGCGAGTTTACCTTCGATGCCGAGGCGACGCAGGTGGCGACGCCGCTGGTCGAGGTGCTGGAGCGCCGGCGCGGCGTGTGTCAGGACTTCGCGCATTTGATGCTCGCTTGCGTGCGTTCACGGGGGCTGGCGGCGCGCTACATCAGTGGCTATCTGCTGACCCAGCCGCCACCGGGGCAGCCACGCCTGATCGGCGCCGATGCGTCGCATGCCTGGGTGTCAGTGTTTTGTCCGGTGCTGGGCTGGGTGGATTTCGATCCGACCAACAATGTGCAGCCGGCGCTGGAGCACATCACCCTGGCGTGGGGCCGGGATTTTTCCGATGTGTCGCCGTTGCGTGGGGTGATTCTGGGGGGCGGTTCGCATGATCCGGAAGTGCGGGTCACGGTGATGCCATTGGAATAAGGAAATTTCACTGGCGGGAGCCAATGTGGCGAGGGAGCTTGCTCCCGCTCGACTGCGAAGCAGTCGCAAAACAATTTGAGGTCGCTGCGCAACCCAGCGGGAGCAAGCTCCCTCACCACAGATCGCTCCCGCAGGGAGCGAATCAGCAATCAGCTCAGGCGTCAGGCGCCTGGTCTTTCGGTGCATCAACATCAACATCGTCGTCAGTCGCCACTTCCCCGTCAGGGTTCAGTGCCGCTTCTTCAGCCTGCTGTTTCTTGCGCTGAAGCTTTTCCTCTTTCTTCTTTTCCTTTTCCAGGTCTCGTTGACGTTTGGCGAAGGAGTAATTGGGTTTGGCCATGGGCGATCCTCTGGGGTCGAAGGTGAGGTTGAGCGGCGCGTATTCTGCCCTGTATCGGTGCCCGGCGGTTAGCCAGGTTTTTGGTCGACCCACTTGGGCGTGACGGTCGGCTGCCACTGGTCCAGGGCGTCGAGCAGGATTTGTGGCGATTCGCTCACTTGCAGCATGTCACGGTGTGGCGCGCGAACGAAGCCTTCGCCGACGATATGGTCGAGAAATGCAGTGAGTTTGCTGTAAAAACCGTTCACTTCCAGCAACCCCAGCGGCTTGCCGTGGTAGCCGAGCTGGCCCCAGGTCCAGACTTCGAACAGCTCTTCCAGCGTGCCAAGACCGCCGGGCAACGCAATGAACGCATCGCTCAGCTCGGCCATGCGTGCCTTGCGCGCGTGCATGCCATCGACGACTTCGAGACGGCTCAGGCTTTTGTGGCCGATCTCCTTGTCCATCAGGCTTTGCGGAATGATCCCGATCACTTCGCCGCCAGCGGCCAGTGCGGCGTCGGCGACAAGGCCCATCAATCCCACGGCACCACCGCCGTAAACCAGCGTCAGCCGGCGCTCGGCGAGAGCCCGGCCAAGGGCTAGGGCGGCTTCGGTGTAAGCCGGGTCAGTGCCGGCGTTGGCACCGCAAAATACACAAACGGATGTGAGAGACATGCCTTCCTCCTGGGTCAATCCGTCACAGGGTAATGGCTGGCACGCCTCGATCCAAGGGCTAAGCTTCGCGTTCTGGCGATTCAAAGGTACCGCTGGCGCCACAGGCATAGGCGGCGAGCAAACTGCACAACAGACCGTTAAAGAACATGACAGGCACTCCGTTCAGTAGATGCGCCGATCATAGGCCCGGCCAGGGAATCTGGCCGGTAGATTGTTTCGATGAGTGCCATAGCCTGAAAGTTGTATACAATTTTTGACTCAAGTCATAGGAACTTGCGAAGATTTCAGGCAGTCTTTCCACCATTAGTGTTTTTGTTAACCCTGCCTTGGAGATTCACCATGTTTTCCAAAGTTGTTGCGGTATCCCTGCTGGCTCTGGCCAGCAGCCAATTGATGGCTGCCGAGTGCAAAACCACCGTAGATTCCACCGATCAGATGTCCTTCAACACCAAAGCCATCGAAATCGACAAGAGCTGCAAGACCTTCACCGTCGAACTGACTCACTCCGGCAACCTGCCGAAGAACGTCATGGGCCATAACCTGGTGATCAGCAAAACCGCTGACATGCAGGCGATCGCCACCGACGGCCTGGCCGCGGGCATCGACAAGAACTACCTGAAAGACGGCGACGAGCGCGTTATCGCTCACACCAAGATCATCGGCGCTGGCGAAAAAGACACGCTGACCATCGACGTATCGAAGTTGGCCGCAGGTACCGATTACGGCTTCTTCTGCTCCTTCCCGGGCCACATCTCGATGATGAAAGGCACCATTGCTGTGAAGTAATGGCTGCAGGCATAAAAAAAGCGTCCCTCGGGACGCTTTTTTCGTTTCTGTAGGAGCTGCCGCAGGCTCGGGCCGCGATCGGACGATCTTTTGATGTTGTTTTTGAAGATCAAAAGATCGCAGCCTCGTTTCACTCGACAGCTCCTACAGGGGCTTTCAACTTACGGGGCAAACGGCATCACACGCTTGTGATGAGTCTTGTTGTACGTATTGACGATGATGTCGAACGCTTCCTGACGCACCGGCTCGCCGTGCAGGAAGGCGTCGATCTCGGCGTAGGTTACGCCATGGGAGGCTTCGTCCGGTTTGCCCGGCGACAGGTCTTCCAGATCCGCGGTCGGCACTTTTTCCACCAGCGATTCCGGTGCGCCGAAGCTGCGGGCGATCGCCCGGACCTGGTTTTTCACCAGACCGCTGAGCGGGGCCAGGTCGCAGGCGCCGTCACCGAACTTGGTGAAGAAGCCCATCACCGCTTCCGCCGCGTGGTCGGTGCCGATCACCAAACCGTGCGCCGCGCCGGCGATGGTGTACTGGGCGACCATGCGCATCCGCGCCTTGGTGTTGCCGAGCACGAAATCCACCGACACCGCATGTTTGCCTTCGAACGCCGCCACTTCACTGGCCAGCGATTTGACCGCCGGGCCGATGTTCACGGTGTGGCGTTCGTCCGGGGCGATGAAATCCACCGAAGCCTGGGCGTCGTGTTCATCGAACTGGGTTTCGTACGGCAGGCGCACGGCGATGAACTTGTAGCTGCTGTCGCCGGTGCGCTCGCGCAGTTCACGCATGGCGCGCTGGGCCAGCAGGCCGGCGGTCAGCGAATCGACGCCGCCGCTGATGCCCAGCACCAGGGTCTTGAGCCCGGAATTGACCAGGCAATCCTGGATAAAGGTGATGCGCCGGGCGACTTCCGCTTCGAGGGCCTGATGCCCGGCGAATGGCGGTTGCACCTTGAGCTGTTCAGCAATCTCACGCTGTACGGCTTGCATGAATTCACTCCTTGCTAGATAGACTGGAATCGGCAGGAACCTGGAACACGTGTCGCAAATAGGCGACGAAATTCGGGTCTTTGCAGTGGGTCTTGCCGGGCTCGTCGGAGATCTTCGCCACCGGCTGGCCGTTGCAGGCGGTCATTTTAAGCACGATGCTCATCGGTTCGACACCCGGAATGTCACAGGTCAGGTTGGTACCGATGCCAAAGCTGACGTTGATTCGTCCGTGCAGCGCGCGGAAGATCTCCAGCGACTTGGGCAGGGTCAGGCTGTCGGAGAACACCAGGGTCTTGCTCATCGGGTCGATGCCAAGCTTGTGGTAGTGGGCGATGCATTTTTCGCCCCACTGCACCGGATCCCCGGAATCGTGGCGCAGGCCATCGAAGAGCTTGGCGAAAAACAGATCGAAATCGCCGAGGAAGGCGTCGGTGGTGATGCAGTCGGTGAGAGCGATCCCGAGCAGACCACGGTACTCGCGCACCCAGCAGTCGAGGGCGGCGATCTGGCTGTCGATCAGCCGTGGGCCGAGTTGCTGGTGGGCCATGATCCATTCATGGGCCATGGTGCCCAGCGGTTTCATGTCCAGCTCCCGGGACAGGTGCACGTTGCTGGTGCCGACGAAGCGCCCGGGGAAATCGTGCTTGAGCACGTTGACCACTTCTTCCTGCACGCGATACGAAAAGCGCCGGCGGGTGCCGAAGTCGGCGACCTGCAACTGCGCCAGTTCGTCGGCCGAAGCGTTGGCGCTGAGCCAGTCGAACTTGCGATACAGCTGTTCCCGCGCCTGCACCAGTTCGATTTCCCGGTAGCGATAGCGGTTGCGCACTTCGCTGACGATCGCCAGCAGCGGCACCTCGTAGAGAATCACATGCAGCCACGGGCCGCGCAGACGGATGAACAGTTCGCCGTTCTCGATGCCAGTGTGCAAGTAACGCAAATTGAAGCGGAACAGGCCGAGAAAGCGCAGGAAATCCGGCTTGAGGAAGGTGATGCGCTCGAGAAAACTCAACTGGTCGGCACTCAGGCTCAGCTCGGCCAGGCGCTCGATCTGGTAGCGAATCTCGGCCAGATACGGCCGCAGATCCTCGCTGTTACGGCAACGGAACTCCCATTCGACTTCGACGTTGGGGTAGTTGTGCAGCACCGCCTGCATCATCGTCAGTTTGTAGAAGTCGGTGTCGAGCAGGTTCTGCACGATGCGATCGGCAAATACACTCTCGCTCATAAACGGGGTCTCCAGGTGCACCGCGCGGTTGCGCGGGATCAATCAATGACGCTAGTGGCGCATATCAATGGTGGGGATTGCCAGCAATTTTTGCGCTGAATGAAGGCAACTGTGGCGAGGGAGCTTGCTCCCGCTGGGTGGCGAAGCCGCCCCGATGTCGATATCCCCGATAATGTCAGTTACAACGCGTCTGTCGCCTTACGACGGCTGCGCCGCCGAGCGGGAGCAAGCTCCCTCGCCACAGAGATAGCAAACGTGCCTCGGTTACGCATCCGGGCTATCAATCTGCTCCAGCATCCACTTCACAAAATCCCGCACTTTCGGCACTTCCGCCGCATGTTCCGGGTAGGCCAGGTAATAGGCGTCGGAGCTGGGCATTGCATGCTGCCAGGGAATGACCAGTTTGCCGTCGGCCAATTCCTCCTCCACCAGAAACCGTGGCAGCAGCGCCACGCCGCAGCCGACCTGGGCGGCGCGGATGCACATATAAAAGGTTTCGAAACGTGGACCGTGGTAGCTGTGCTCGGTGTGATAGCCCTGACTGTCGAACCAGTCGTGCCATGCCTGCGGGCGCGAGGCATTTTGCAGCAGCACCAGATCGGTCAGTTGCGTCGGGTCGGTGAACGGCTGATCCGGCAGGCTGCCCGGCGCGCAGACCGGCACCAGTTCTTCGCCGAACAGCTTCAGGCATTCGGTGCCGGGACGTGAGCCTTGGCCGAAATAGAACGCCAGATCGCTGCGCCCCTGCAGCAGGTCATCGGCTTCCTGCTCGTTGCACAAGTCGAGATGGATCGACGGATGGCGAAGGCGCCAGCCCTTCAGACGGGGCACCAGCCAGCGCGCGCCGAAGGTCGAGGGCGTGGAAACGCGCAGGACTTCGGTCTCGCCGCCGTAGGAACGCAGGTAATGCGTGGACATTTCCACCTGCGTGAGGATTTTTCGGACTTCCACCAGGTACAAATCCCCGGCCGGGGTCATCTGCAAACGCCGACGCACCCGGCGAAACAACAAGTGCTGCAACAGTTCCTCAAGCTGCGCGACCTGTTTGCTGACCGCGCTCTGGGTCAGGTTCAGTTCTTCGGCGGCCCGGGTGAAGCTCAGGTGCCGGGTCACGGCTTCGAAGCACTGCAGCGCAGTGATCGACGGCAAGTGGCGTTTGTTCAGCATGGGTGATCCCTTTTTCTTGTCTTTCTGTGCGCAGCATGAATAAACGGAATGATATCTCGCGTAAAGGTCGTTTGTTGCCTTGCCCTCGGGAAGCTACAACTAAAGGCCTGCCCGGTCGTGAACGTTCGGCCGCACACATTCAGTTTTCCGCTTGAGGAGTGACCCATGGTTGCCGCATTGCTTGATCGTCTTGGTGTGAACCCGGCCCTGTACCAGAACGGCAAAGTGCCGGTGCATTCGCCCATCGACGGCAGCCGCATCGCCGCCGTGAACTGGGAAGGCCCGGCCGAAGTCGAGCAGCACATCAGTCGCGCAGATCATGCGTTCGAGCAGTGGCGCAAGGTGCCGGCCCCGCGTCGCGGCGAGCTGGTGCGTCAGTTCGGCGAAGTGCTGCGTGAATACAAGGCTGACCTCGGCGAGCTGGTGTCGTGGGAAGCGGGCAAGATCACTCAGGAAGGCCTCGGTGAAGTGCAGGAAATGATCGACATCTGCGACTTCGCCGTCGGCCTGTCGCGTCAACTGTACGGCTTGACCATCGCCTCCGAGCGCCCGGGCCACCACATGCGTGAAACCTGGCATCCGCTGGGCGTGGTCGGCGTGATCAGCGCGTTCAACTTCCCGGTCGCAGTGTGGGCGTGGAACACCACGCTAGCGTTGGTCTGCGGCAACCCGGTGGTGTGGAAACCGTCGGAGAAAACCCCGCTGACCGCACTGGCCTGTCAGGCGCTGTTCGATCGTGTGGTGAAGAATTTCAGCGATGCGCCGGCGCACCTGTGCCAGGTGATCATCGGTGGCCGTGACGCTGGCGAAGCGCTGGTGGATGATCCGCGTGTCGCGCTGATCAGCGCCACCGGCAGCACCCGCATG
The DNA here is from genome assembly GCF_040729435.1 of Pseudomonas sp. HOU2. Lineage (NCBI taxonomy): Bacteria > Pseudomonadati > Pseudomonadota > Gammaproteobacteria > Pseudomonadales > Pseudomonadaceae > Pseudomonas > Pseudomonas sp. HOU2. Next base: position 3,975,570 of record NZ_CP160398.1, read on the forward strand.
GGCCGCGAAGTGGCGCCGAAAGTCGCCGCACGTTTCGCCCGCAGTATTCTGGAGCTGGGCGGCAACAACGCGATGATCCTCGGCCCGAGCGCCGATCTGGACATGGCCGTACGCGCCATTCTGTTCAGTGCGGTCGGTACTGCCGGGCAGCGTTGCACCACCCTGCGTCGACTGATTGCTCATGAGTCGGTGAAGGAAGAAATCGTCACCCGCCTCAAAGCCGCCTATTCGAAAGTGCGCATCGGCCATCCGCTGGAAGGCAATCTGGTCGGTCCGCTGATCGACAAGCACAGCTTCGAAAACATGCAGGACGCGCTGGAGCAGGCGCTGAGCGAGGGCGGTCGGGTGTTTGGCGGCAAGCGCCAACTGGAAGATCAATTCCCGAATGCCTACTACGTGTCGCCGGCCATCGTCGAAATGCCGGAGCAGAGTGATGTGGTCTGCAGCGAAACCTTCGCCCCGATTCTCTACGTGGTGGGCTACAGCGACTTCCAGGAAGCGCTGCGCCTGAACAACGCGGTGCCGCAAGGTCTGTCGTCGTGCATCTTCACTACCGACGTGCGCGAGGCCGAGCAGTTCATGTCGGCGGTTGGCAGCGACTGCGGCATCGCCAACGTCAACATCGGCCCGAGCGGCGCGGAAATCGGCGGCGCGTTTGGTGGCGAGAAGGAGACCGGTGGCGGTCGTGAATCGGGCTCCGACGCTTGGCGCGCGTACATGCGCCGGCAGACCAATACAGTGAACTACTCGCTGGAGTTGCCGCTGTCGCAGGGCATCACCTTCGATTGAAATTGAGCAAAAGCTGAAAAGATCGCAGCCTTCGGCAGCTCCTACAGGGCTGCGGTTGGCTGCGGTTTTGTAGGAGCTGCCGAAGGCTGCGATCTTTTTAGTGCCCACAACGCAATTGGTTAGGTTTCTGTTGGAGTCTGGCAATGCCGTTACGCGAAGAATGTCTGTGGGAAAAACTCACGCCCCAGCGCCCGGATAACACCGCGCTGCGGGGCGAGGTCAAAGTCGATGTCTGCGTGATCGGCGCCGGGTTTACCGGGTTGTCGGCGGCGCTGCATCTGTTGGAAAAAGGCAAAAGCGTCTGCGTGCTCGAAGCGCATCGTGCCGGGCATGGCGGTTCCGGGCGCAACGTCGGGCTGGTCAACGCCGGCATGTGGATCCCGCCGGACGAGATCGAGGCCGGATTCGGCGAAGCCGTCGGCAGTCAGCTCAACCGCATGCTCGGGGCGGCGCCGGCGCTGGTGTTCAGCCTTGTGGATAAATACAACATCGATTGCCAGCTGCGCCGCGAAGGCACCCTGCACATGGCGCACAACGCCAAGGGCGAGGCGGATCTACGCAGTCGCGAGCAACAATGGAAGCGTCGCGGCGCGCCGGTCGAGTTGCTCACCGGCAAGGCCTGCGAGCAAGCCACCGGCACACAGAAGATCGCCGCCGCATTGCTCGACCGCCGCGCCGGCACGCTCAATCCGATGGCCTATGTCACCGGGCTGGCCAATGCGGTGAAAGGCCTGGGCGGGCAGATGTTCGATCACTCGCCAGTGACCCGACTCGAACGCGTGGGCCAGCAATGGTCGGTACAGACCGAGCACGGTTCGGTGCTCGCCGAGCAAGTGGTGATCGCCTCCAACGCTTACACCGAGGGCGACTGGACTGAACTCAAGCGCAACTTCTTCCCCGGTTACTACTATCAGGTCGCCTCGGTGCCGCTGACCGAAGACGCCGCCCATGAAATCCTCCCCGGCGGGCAGGGCTCGTGGGACACGCGGCAGGTGCTGAGCAGCATCCGTCGCGACAAGGACGGCCGCCTGTTGCTCGGCAGTCTGGGCAACGGCAACCAGAAGCCGACGTGGTTCCTCAAGGCCTGGGCCGACCGGGTGCAGCAGCATTACTTCCCCAACCTGAAACCGGTGGAATGGGAATGCACCTGGACCGGGCGCATCGCCTTCACCCCCGATCATTTGATGCGACTGTTCGAGCCGGCACCCGGACTGGTGGCGGTCACCGGTTACAACGGTCGTGGCGTGACCACCGGCACCGTGGTCGGCAAAGCCTTCGCCGACTATCTGTGTAACGGAAATCCTCAAGCCCTGCCGATCCCCTTCGCACCGATGCAGCCCCTGGCCGGTGTCGGCCTGCGCAGTTGCCTGTACGAGGCCGGGTTCTCGCTGTATCACGCGGGCCAGTGCCTGCGCATCGTCATTTGAGTGTTGAAATATGTTGCCGGAAGCGGCGCTTTTCGATGCAGCGACTAGCCTGTAATGGTGCGGGTTGTAGCAGTCCCGCACCAGCAGTGTGCAGTTCGGTGACGCGAGCTGTTACAGGCTGGTTGCACATCGTTTGGTGCCGCGGTTGCAATGATGGCGCAAGCGGGTTGCGCCTGAGGTTTAAAAAGGTTTCACCTTCCGCGGTTTAGACGGTTGCACGCCCAATGAAAATGGGAACGAAACAGTCGAAATAACAAGAAAGCAGCGACTTTTTGAAGAATAAAAAACCGATGGCACGGCGCTTGCTCAGAGCATTCAGTGAAGTGAAGTCGCAGTGCCAACTAAAAAAAACCTTGGAGCACCACCTCATGTCCCAGACGTTTTACAAGAAAGGCTTTCTGGCCCTCGCAGTAGCTACTGCGCTGGGTGTTTCTGCGTTTGCTCAAGCTGATGTGAAAATCGGTGTAGCGGGTCCAATGACTGGCGCCAACGCGGCATTTGGTGAGCAGTACATGAAGGGTGCACAGGCAGCGGCGGACGCGGTCAATGCGGCGGGCGGCGTCAATGGCGAGAAAATCGTACTGGTCAAGGGCGATGACGCCTGCGAACCGAAGCAGGCAGTGACAGTCGCCAAGGACCTGGTCAACCAGAAAGTCGCCGGCGTGGTCGGGCACTTCTGCTCCTCTTCCACCATTCCAGCCTCGGAAATCTACGACGAAGCCGGCGTTATCGCGATCACCCCGGGTTCCACCAACCCGCAGGTGACCGAGCGCGGCCTGAGCGCCATGTTTCGTATGTGCGGGCGTGATGACCAGCAAGGCATCGTCGCGGGCGATTACATCGTCGACGTGCTCAAGGGCAAGAAAGTCGCCGTGCTGCACGACAAGGACACCTACGGTCAGGGCCTGGCCGATGCGACCAAGGCTCAACTGGAAAAACGTGGCGTGAAGCCGGTGCTGTATGAAGGCCTGACCCGCGGCGAGAAAGACTTCAGCGCCGTGGTCACCAAGATTCGTGCAGCCGGTGCCGACGTGGTCTACTTCGGCGGCCTGCACCCGGAAGCCGGCCCGCTGGTCAAGCAACTGCGTACCGAAGGCCTGAAAGACGTCAAGTTCATGTCTGATGACGGCATCGTCACTGACGAACTGGTGACCACCGCCGGTGGCCCGCAATACGTTGACGGCGTGCTGATGACCTTCGGCGCGGACCCACGCCTGCTGCCAGACAGCAAGACGGTAGTGGATGCGTTCCGCAAGGCCGGCACCGAGCCTGAGGGCTACACCCTGTACGCCTACGCGTCGGTTCAGACCCTGGCGGCCGCCTTCAACGGCGCCAAGTCCAACAGTGGCGAAAAAGCCGCCGAGTGGCTCAAGGCCAACCCGGTGAAAACCGTCATGGGCGAGAAAGCCTGGGACAAGAAGGGTGACCTGAAAGTGTCCGACTACGTGGTTTACCAGTGGGACGCGAGCGGCAAATACCATCAGCTGGAAAAACAGAAGTAAGGGCTGACGCGATTCGCTTAACCCCCACCAATACCTGTGGGAGCGGGCCCGCCCGCGATGGCGTCAGGTCAGTCGACACACAGGTTGGCTGATCCACCGCTATCGCTGGCAAGCCAGCTCCCACAGGAGCTTGGGTGGGGATGGGCTGATCGCGCTCTGACATTGCTCCGACGTAAATCTGTATTTTTCCTAGAAGAACCGCCCGCTCCGGTGGGCAGGTTCTCATTGCGTGAGATTGCGTTATGGATGGTATTTTCCTGCAGCAACTGGTCAACGGCCTGACCCTCGGGTCGGTCTATGGCCTGATCGCCATCGGCTACACAATGGTCTACGGCATCATCGGCATGATCAACTTCGCCCACGGCGAGGTTTACATGATTTCCGCGTACCTCGCGGCAATCAGTCTGGCTCTGCTGGCTTATTTCGGTATCGAATCCTTCCCGCTGTTGATGCTCGGCACGCTGGTCTTCACCATCGTCGTCACTGGCGTTTATGGCTGGGTAATCGAACGCGTCGCCTACAAACCTCTGCGCAACTCCACCCGACTGGCACCGTTGATCAGTGCCATCGGTATCTCGCTGATCCTGCAAAACTATGCCCAGATCAGCCAGGGCGCCCGCCAACAGGGTGTTCCGACGCTGCTCACCGGTGCCTGGCGTATCGACGTTGGCAGCGGTTTCGTCCAACTGACCTACACCAAGATCTTCATTCTGGTCGCCGCATTTGTCGGCATGGGCCTGCTGACCTACGTGATCAAGTACACCAAGCTCGGCCGCATGTGCCGCGCCACCCAGCAAGACCGCAAGATGGCTTCGATCCTCGGGATCAACACCGACCGGGTGATTTCCTACGTGTTCATCATCGGTGCAGCGATGGCGGCGCTGGCCGGCGTGCTGATCACCATGAACTACGGCACGTTCGACTTCTACGCAGGCTTCGTCATCGGCATCAAGGCGTTCACCGCCGCCGTGCTTGGCGGGATCGGCTCACTGCCCGGCGCGATGCTCGGCGGGATCATTCTCGGGATCTCCGAGTCGCTGTTCTCGGGCCTGGTCAACTCCGACTACAAAGACGTGTTCAGCTTCTCGCTGCTCGTACTTGTTCTGGTCTTCCGGCCTCAGGGCCTGTTGGGCCGTCCTCTTGTGTCGAAGGTGTAAGCGATGTCTTCAACCACTCAAAAAAATATCGATATCAAAAAAAGCCTGGTTGAGGCGATTCTGGCCGGCCTGATTGCCCTGATCGTTTTTGGTCCGATTGTCGGTGTCGTGCTCGACGGCTACAGCTTCAACCTCGAACCAACCCGCGTGGCGTGGATCATCGGCATTGTCATGATCGGCCGCTTTGCCCTCAGCCTGTTTCTGCAGACGCCCAAGGGCCTGAAGATTCTCGACGGCTTCGAGAGCACCGGGTCCGGTGTGCATGTGCTGCCTGCCGATCACAAATCACGCCTGCGCTGGATCATTCCACTGTTGATTGTGCTCGCGGTCATTGTGCCGTTTGTTTCCAACTCGTACCTGCTGGGCGTGGTTATCCTCGGGCTGATCTACGTGCTGCTGGGGCTTGGGCTGAACATCGTGGTCGGTCTGGCCGGCCTGCTCGACCTCGGTTACGTGGCGTTCTACGCCATCGGCGCCTACGGTCTGGCGCTGGGTTATCAGTACCTCGGGCTGGGCTTCTGGACCGTACTGCCACTGGCGGCGATCACCGCGGGCCTGGCCGGTTGTATCCTCGGTTTTCCGGTGCTGCGTCTGCACGGTGACTATCTGGCAATCGTGACCCTGGGCTTCGGGGAAATCATCCGTCTGATCCTCAACAACTGGCTGTCGCTGACCGGCGGCCCGAACGGTATGCCGGCGCCATTGCCGACGTTCTTCGGCCTGGAGTTCGGCAAGCGGGCCAAGGATGGCGGGGTGCCGTTCCATGAGTTTTTCGGCATCGCCTACAACCCGGACGTGAAGTATTACTTCATCTACGCGGTGTTGTTCCTGGTGGTGCTGGCCGTGCTGTACATCAAGCATCGCCTGGTGAAAATGCCGGTGGGCCGCGCCTGGGAAGCCCTGCGCGAAGATGAAATCGCTTGCCGCTCGATGGGCCTGAACCACGTGTTGGTCAAGCTCTCGGCGTTCACCATCGGTGCGTCGACCGCGGGCCTGGCCGGGGTGTTTTTCGCCACCTACCAGGGCTTCGTCAACCCGACCTCGTTCACCTTCTTCGAATCGGCGCTGATCCTCGCCATCGTCGTGCTCGGCGGCATGGGCTCGACCATCGGCGTGGTGATCGCGGCGTTCGTGCTGACGGTAGCTCCGGAATTGCTGCGCGGCTTCGCCGAATACCGCGTGCTGCTGTTCGGCATCCTGATGGTGTTGATGATGATCTGGCGACCACGCGGGCTGATTCGCATCAGCCGTACCGGGGTCACTCCACGCAAAGGTGCCATTCACTATGAGAGGACTGCGCCATGAGTGAAGTCGTACTCTCTGTGGAAAAACTGATGATGCACTTCGGTGGCATCAAGGCTCTGAGCGATGTCAGCCTCAAGGTCAAACGCAACTCGATCTTCGCCCTGATCGGGCCGAACGGCGCCGGCAAGACCACGGTGTTCAACTGCCTGACCGGGTTCTACAAGGCATCCGGCGGCAAGATCGAACTCAACGTGCGCGGCAAGCAGACCAACGTCATCCAGCTGCTGGGCGAGTCTTTCAAACCGACCGACTTCGTCTCGCCGAAAAGCTTCCTCAGTCGCCTGTACTACAAGATGTTCGGCGGTACCCATTTGGTGAACCGCGCCGGCCTGGCCCGGACATTCCAGAACATTCGCCTGTTCAAGGAAATGTCGGTGCTGGAAAACCTGCTGGTGGCGCAGCACATGTGGGTCAACCGCAACATGCTGGCCGGCATCCTCAACACCAAGGGCTACCGCAAAGCGGAAAGCGATGCGCTGGATTGCGCGTTCTACTGGCTCGAAGTGGTGGATCTGGTGGACTGCGCCAATCGTCTGGCCGGTGAGCTGTCCTACGGTCAGCAACGTCGTCTGGAGATCGCCCGGGCCATGTGCACCCGCCCGCAGATCATCTGCCTCGACGAACCGGCCGCCGGCCTCAACCCTCAGGAAACCGAAGCGCTGAGCGCGATGATCCGGCTGCTGCGCGACGAGCACGATCTGACCGTGGTGCTGATCGAACACGACATGGGCATGGTGATGAGCATTTCCGACCACATCGTGGTGCTGGACCACGGCATTGTCATCGCCGAGGGCGGGCCTGAGGCGATCCGCAACGATCCGAAAGTGATTGCCGCCTACCTGGGCGCCGACGAAGAGGAGCTGGTATGAGCAAACCGATCCTCGAACTCAAAGATCTGGACGTGTTCTACGGCCCGATTCAGGCCCTCAAAGGCGTGTCGCTTGAGATCAACGAAGGCGAGACCGTCAGCCTGATCGGTTCCAACGGCGCGGGTAAGTCCACACTGCTGATGTCGATCTTCGGCCAGCCACGGGCGGCGGGCGGGCAGATCCTCTATCAAGGTGTCGACATCACCCACAAGTCCTCGCACTACATCGCCTCCAACGGCATCGCGCAGTCGCCGGAAGGGCGGCGGGTGTTCCCCGACATGACCGTCGAGGAAAACCTGCTGATGGGCACCATCCCGATTGGCGACAAGTACGCCAAGGAGGACATGCAGCGCATGTTCGAGCTGTTCCCGCGGCTCGAAGAGCGCCGTACCCAGCGGGCGATGACCATGTCCGGCGGCGAGCAGCAAATGCTCGCCATCGCCCGTGCGCTGATGAGCCGACCGAAATTGCTGCTGCTCGATGAGCCAAGCCTGGGGTTGGCGCCGATCGTGGTGAAACAGATCTTCGCCACCCTGCGGGAACTGGCGAAAACCGGCATGACCATTTTCCTCGTCGAGCAGAACGCCAACCATGCGCTGAAACTGTCAGACCGGGCGTACGTGATGGTCAATGGCGAGATTCGCCTGACCGGTACCGGTAAAGAGCTGCTGGTGAATGAGGAGGTGCGTAACGCTTATCTGGGCGGGCACTGATTCTTCCTGAGTTGTCCACAAAGCCCCGCGACGAAAGTACCGGGGCTTTTTCATTCCTCAAATTCACCAAGGCCCCTGTGGGAGCTGGCTTGCCAGCGAAAGCGGTTTGCCATTCAGCAATGATGTTGGCAGTGACTCCGCCATCGCTGGCAAGCCAGCTCCCACAGGTAAAATTGTGACCTTCGGCAGAATTGTGGAAAACAAATTCCCATAGCTGCCAAAGCGCGACATATAGACGCTGCAAATGGCTGTTTTTCCACAGTTTTGACTTGTCCCCGTTTGCTGTGGAGCTGGCTGTGAATAACGTGGGAGTAGCTGGCTGCAGCCCTTGTTAACCGTGGCTTGCAGGCCGGTGGTTGATTATTGATCAGGCATTTTTGCGGAGGCTGAAGACGCTGTTGTCAACCTTTTTCTAGGCTGCACTGCAGTGACAAATTGGTGTGAACAAGCCTGTGGATAAGTCTGTGATTAAACTCTGGAAAGACCGCGCTGAGGGCCGTAATTACTGGCCTCGCGCAATCACTGCTCTGACCGGTAGGTCGTGCAAAATGCCATCTCCGGCACAACAGCCGCTTCAGGGTCAAGCAAAAAACTTTCTATTTCCTGCGCAAAGCCTTGTGTGGCGCGGCTTTGCGCGTTTCCACTTGCCCCCGGAAACTGTGGAAGGGACTGTGGATAACGTGCGTGCACATGGCTACAGGCCACGCCCCACATGGCGTAGCAACGGTTGATCAATTTTTGATCTGGAGTGCGCTTATGTAGGAGCTGCCGCAGGCTGCGATCTTTTGATCTTGTCCCTAAAAGTCAAAAGATCGTCCGAACGCGGCCCGAACCTGCGGCAGCTCCTACATGGGTTGATGTTGCTCGTCCGTGCCGGGCCGGGCATGCTGGCTGCTGATTTTCTATTTCAATGGCCGCGCTCGTGGCCGACGCAAGGAGAACACGATGTCCAACACCCTGTTTATTACCGGCGCAACCTCCGGTTTTGGTGAAGCCTGTGCCCGTCGTTTCGCCGAGGCTGGCTGGAAACTGGTGTTGACCGGTCGTCGTGCAGAACGTCTCGACGCGCTGTGCGCCGAACTGTCGAAGCAGACCGAAGTGCATGGTCTGGTGCTCGACGTGCGTGACCGCAAAGCGATGGAAGAGGCGATCGCCAATCTGCCGCCGTCGTTCGCCAAGCTGCGCGGCCTGATCAACAACGCCGGGCTGGCGCTGGGCGTCGACCCTGCACCGAAATGCGACCTCGACGACTGGGACACCATGGTCGACACCAACGTCAAAGGGCTGATGTACAGCACCCGCCTGCTGTTGCCACGGTTGATCGCTCACGGCCGTGGCGCCGGTATCGTCAACCTTGGCTCCATCGCCGGCAACTACCCATATCCGGGCAGCCACGTGTATGGCGCGACCAAGGCGTTCGTTAAACAGTTTTCGCTGAACCTGCGTTGCGACCTGCAGGGCACCGGCGTGCGCGTCAGCAACATCGAGCCGGGCCTGTGCGAAAGCGAGTTCTCGCTGGTGCGCTTTGCCGGTGACCAGGAACGTTACAACGCCACCTACGCCGGTGCCGAACCAATCCAGCCGCAGGACATCGCCGAGACCATTTTCTGGGTGCTTAATGCCCCGGCGCACATCAACATCAACAGCCTGGAGCTGATGCCGGTGAGCCAGACCTGGGCCGGTTTTGCCATCGAGCGTAACAAGGCGTAAGACCCTGTGGCGAGGGAGCTTGCTCCCGCTGGACTGCGCAGCAGGCCCGTTTTTTTGCACTGAAGAGCGGGGGCGCTCCGCACCCCAGCGGGAGCAAGCTCCCTCGCCACAAAACCGGGCATAACCGGCGATAAGGTAAACTCAACTCCGACAAACTCCACCGCACCCCGCGGTTCAAAGGTTTTTAGAGGAGGCTACGTGAGTAACCGAGGTGAGCAGTCACTGCTCAAACAATCGACCATCCTGATGTTCGCCGTGTCGATTGCCGGGATCGTCACCGGTTTTGTTTCAGGTTCGCAATCCATCCTTTTCGATGGTTTTTTCTCGCTGATCGCAACGTTCATCAAAGTGCTGATGCTGATCACCGCACGGCTGATCGCCAAAGAAAGCAACCACCGCTTCCAGTTCGGTTTCTGGCATCTGGAGCCGATGGTGCTGCTGATCGAAGGCAGCTTCCTGCTGTTGATCGCGATCTATGCGTTTCTCAACGGTGTGTTCGGCATCATCAACGGTGGCCGCGAGATCGAGCTGGGACTGGTGATCATTTATGCGGCGGTGTTCACCGTCGTCGAATTCGCCTATTTCTTCTACGTGCGTCGGCGCAATCGCAAGCTCAAATCCAGCCTGATCCAGTTCGACAACATCAGTTGGCTGGTGGACGCGATGCTCTCGGTCGGCCTGTTGATCAGTTTTCTCGCCGCGTTACTGCTCAAGGCGCAGGGCTTCGGCGAGTGGGCGAAGTTTGTCGACCCGCTGATCCTGATCGTGCTGGCCCTGACCATGTTGCCGCCGGCGTTCAAGATCCTTGGCCCGGCGCTGCGTGATGTACTGGGTATTGCCCCGGACACCCTGAATGATCTGGTGCGTCAGGTCATGGAAGCGGCAAAGGTCGAGCATGGTTTCGACGACTACGTGACCTACGTGCAGAAGCACGGGCGGGCGCGTTTTATCGAGATTCATGTGGTGTTGCCGGCGGATTACCGGTTGCAGAGCGTTGGGCAACTGGATGCGTTGCGTGAGGAGATTTCGGCGCAGTTAGGCGAGCCGGATGCGGCGCGCTGGTTGACCATCAGCTTTACTGGCGACAAGAAGTGGATCGCCTGATTCAGAGCTGCTGAATCTCCTGTGGCGAGCGAGCTTGCTCGCGCTGGGCTGCGAAGCGGCCCCGGATTTTTGTGAGTGCTGCGCACTCAAGCGGGAGCAAGCTCCCTCGCCACAGGATAAGTTCAGTCAATCAGTTCAGGTATTCAGCCAATCCGCTGTAGCACGTCGCCAAGTGATAAGGCGTCGTCGAAGGCATGTCCTTGCGGCTGACCTCTCCCAGCTCATCCCGGCACTCATGCCACCCGCCCGCATGCAGAAACCGCTGCTGCAGCGCCTGCAACTGGCGCAGCACTGCGGCTTCGCTGTCCGGGCGCAAGGTCAGGGCGCGCAAGTATTCCGCTTGCGCCCAGATCCGTTGCGTCGAATCCTTCGGGCGACCGTCCAGTTGCAGATCGAGCATCGCCCGCACGGCGCCGGACGGCTGTTCAACCCCGAATTGCTCAGTGAAAGCGAACGCCCGCTCCAGCGCAGCGTGCAGTTTCGAGCCGCGCAGCAGGGCTGAAGACTCAAGCAGGAAATACCACTCGAACTGATGCCCCGGTTCGTACCAGTTATCCACAGCCCCCAGCGGTTTCTCCATCAACACCCCGTGTTGCGGATCGACGAACTGCTTGTGCATGGCTGTGCATAACTCGACCAGCGCTTGCTGCGTCGCCGCGTCTTCACGTACCGCCAAGGTGGCGAGGAACGCTTCGGCCAGGTGCATCAGCGGGTTTTGCAGCGGGCCGGTTTGCAGGGTGATCCAGTCGCGGTCCAGGCAGGCTTCGTACAGCCCGTCGCCGGTGGCGAAACGGCGGCCGATGACTTCCAGTGCGGCGTTGAGCGTGGATTCCACCAGCGGCTCGCGGGACTTGGCCCAGTAATGGGCGCAGGCGAACAGGATGAAGGCGTGGGTGTAGAGGTCTTTGCGCTGATCCAGCGGCTTGCCTTGCGCGTCGATGCTGTAGAACCAGCCACCATGCTCGGCATCGTGGAAATGCCGTTGCAGCGAGCGGAACAGCGCGGCGGCGCGTACGTCGGCGTTATCCACAACCCCGATCAGGCTGGAAAACAGGTACAGCTGCCGTGCGCAGGCCATCGCCCGATAGCGTTGCGGTGGCAAGGGTTGATGCGCCGCGTCGAGTGCCTCATAGGGCAGCGCCATGTCGGCGTTCCAGCCCGGGCCTTGCCAGAGCGGCACGATCACGTTCAGAAAGTGCTGATGCACATCGCTGAACAGGGCGGTCAATTCGGGCAGGAAGGTGGAGCGGCAAGCATGGGGCATTGGCGGACGTCGTCACGGCTGGGGCGATTGCGCGACATGGTAGCAGAGCGACGGCCTTTAGAGACGCGGTGTCTGTCAGTCCGCCTTCGCGAGCAAGCCCGCTCCCACAATTGAATCGGGTTCGCAGCATGACTCTTCCACCATTGAACTGAATTCGCGACCTGATTCTGTAGGAGCTGCCGCAGGCTGCGATCTTTTGATCTGGCTTGTAACCGCCAAAGTCAAAAGATCGCAGCCTGCGGCAGCTCCTACAGGAGGATGCATTCCAACTGTGGGAGCTGGCTTGCCAGCGATGGGGTTGGTTCAGGCGATAGAGATCAACCGGCCAGCAACCAGGCGCCAGTCACCGCCGAAGCAGCACCCGCCACTCGCACCAAGGGTGCAGCAGCCTGAGGCAGGACGCGAACCAGCGCATAACCCGCCGCGTGCAGCGCCGCAGTCGCAACCACGAAACCGGCGGCATACGCCCAAGGGCTGCTCATGTCCGGCAGTTCCAGACCATGGGCCACACCGTGGAACAGCGCAAACAGCGCCGTTGCGGCCACCGCCATCACCAGCGGCGGACGCACCGCCAGCGCCACCGCCAGGCCCAGCGCCAGTACCGACGCGGCAATCCCGCTTTCCAGCGCCGGCAGCTCCAGCCCTTCAAAACCGAGTAGGCCGCCGATCAGCATGGTGCCGACGAACGTGCACGGCAGCGCCCAACGCGCCGCGCCTTGTTGCTGCGCGGCCCACAGGCCGACCGCGACCATCGCCAGCAAGTGGTCGAGGCCGCCGATCGGGTGGCTGATGCCAGCGACCAGACCGTTGTCGCCGTGGCCCGGGTGGGCGAAGGCGAGGGCTGGGGTCAGCAGCAGCGCCACGGCGCCGAGAATGCGTTTGAGTGTCATGGATAAGCTTCCTTGTTGGTCAAAAAGTCAGGCGGCGTTCAGCAGGCCCTGGCGTTCGATGAAGGCGATGATCTCTTCCAGGCCCTGACCGGTTTTCTGGTTGCTGAAGACGAATGGCTTGCCGTTGCGCATGCGCTGGGTGTCGCTGTTCATCATTTCCAGCGAAGCACCGACCAGCGGCGCCAGGTCGATCTTGTTGATCACCAGCAGGTCGGACTTGCAGATCCCCGGCCCGCCCTTGCGTGGCAGCTTGTCGCCGGCGGAGACGTCGATCACGTAAATGGTCAGATCCGACAGCTCCGGACTGAAGGTCGCCGACAAGTTGTCGCCACCGGATTCCACCAGAATCAGATCCAGCCCCGGAAAGCGCCGGTTCAGTTGATCGACCGCTTCGAGGTTGATCGAGGCGTCTTCGCGGATTGCCGTGTGCGGGCAGCCACCGGTTTCCACGCCGATGATTCGCTCGGGTGCCAGCGCTTGGTTGCGCACCAGAAAGTCGGCGTCTTCGCGGGTGTAGATGTCGTTGGTGACGACGGCCAGGTTGTAGCGATCACGCAGCGCCAGGCACAGGGCCAGGGTCAATGCGGTCTTGCCGGAACCGACCGGGCCGCCGATGCCGACGCGCAGGGGTTGTGTGTTCATGTGCTTCTCCAAGATGACAGGCCCTAAGAGCGAAACAGACGGCTGTACTGGCGCTCATGGGCCATGCACGCCAGGGACAGGCCGAACACGGCGCTGCCGATGTGTTCGGGATGGATGCGGGTGGCGTCCTGCTGCGCCTGTTGCACCAGCGGCAGCAGTTCGCTGGTCAGGCGCTGGGCGGCTTGCTGGCCCAGCGGCAGGGTTTTCATCAATACCGCGAGCTGGTTTTCCAGCCAGCTCCACAGCCACGCGGCGAGGGCGTCCTGCGGGCTGATCTGCCAGGCGCGGGCGGCGAGTGCCCAGCCGAGGGCCAGGTGCGGTTCGGCGCATTGCTCAAGAAAGCGGCGGGCCGGCGCGTCGAGTTCCGGCAAACCGTTGAGCAATTGCTGCAGCGAGTAACCCATCTGCCGGCTCTCCAGATGCAACTCGCGAGTCTCGCGGCTGGCGCGGTGGGTTTCGCAGAGATGCAGCAACTCGGGCCAGTTTTCCTCGGCGGCCGCCTGACAATGGGCGAGCAACAACGGCGCTTCGAAGCGGGCGAGGTTGAGCAGCAACTGATCGCTGATCCAGCGCCGGGCGCTGTCCGGGTTGTTCACGCGGCCGTTATCCACCGCCATTTCCAGGCCTTGCGAATAGCTGTAGCCGCCAATCGGCAGTTGCGGACTGGCCAGGCGCAGCAGCGCCCAGGCCGGATTCACAGGCGTACGCCGAACTGATGGAGTTTGGGCGCGTAGTTGAAATCTTCGTCGCCGTGTCGCGAATGATGATGGCCGCCGCCGTAGGCCCCGTGTTCCGGCTGGAACGGCGCTTCAATCGCCTCGACCTGTGCGCCAAGCTGTTCAAGCATGGCTTTGAGCACATAGTCGTCGAGCAGGCGCAGCCAGCCATCGCCGACTTGCAAGGCGACGTGGCGGTTACCCAGATGATAGGCGGCGCGGGTCAGTTCGAAAGCATTGGCGCAGGTGACATGCAGCAGTTGCTCGGGGCGGGCGCAGACGCGAACGATGCGGCCGTCCTCGGCCTGCAGGCATTCGCCGTCATATAACGGTGCCTGACCGCGCTCCAGAAACAACCCGACGTCTTCGCCATCGGCACTGAAACAGCGCAGACGGCTTTTGCTCCGCGCTTCGAAGGTCAGGTGCAACTCGGCGGACCAGACAGGTTGAGGGTCGATTCTGCGATGAATCACCAGCATCGGAAAGCTTCCAGCAGTGGACTTATAAGGAGGGCTAGAGCAAGGGGCTTGCCAACCGGACGAGATGTAGGAAATCCCTGTCGGAGCGTAGAGGATGTTTCAAGATGTTGCAGAATTTTGGAAGGTTTTGGTGCGTGAAGATTTTTACATGCACCAATTTGTAGCCAATAAAAAAGATCGCAGCCTTCGGCAGCTCCTACAGGGAATGGGTGTAGGAGCTGCCGAAGGCTGCGATCTTTTGTTTTTTACTCGGTACTGCCCAGCCCTTGCCAGTGCTTGAGGCCGATAAAGATGAAGCGCAGTTGCTGGGTGATTTTCGCCTGTGGCGTCAGATGTTCCGGCAGGGCTTCGGCGGGCGGGTCGATGATGTCCGGCAGGGTGGCGAATACCGATTTGACAATCAGGTCGGCGATCACGCTCAGCCCGGCAGCGTCCAGATGTTGCAGCTTGGGCATCAATGTCAGGTCGGCGGCGAGGTCGGCGCTAATGTTCTCGCGCAGACGGCCAATCGCCTGACGCACCGGCTGCGAGCCGCCGTATTGCTCGCGGGCGAGAAACAGGAACTGCGAACGGTTGGCGCTGACCACGTCGAGGAAGATCCGCACCGATGCATCGATGATGCCGCCCATGACGAATTCGTTGTGGCGGACCAGGCGGATGGTCTCGCGGAAGGTCTGGCCGACTTCACTGACCAGCACCAGACCGAGTTCGTCCATGTCGGCGAAATGCCGGTAGAAACCGGTGGGCACGATGCCGGCGGTCTTGGTCACTTCGCGCAGGCTCAGGCTGCCGAATCCTCGGCCGCTTTCCATCAAATGGCGGGCAGCGTCCATCAGGGCGTTGCGGGTCTGTTGTTTCTGTTCGGCGCGGGGCAGCATCGCAAAGGCGTTTTCTTAGGCAGGACAAGCGCCGCACTCTAGCAAATCGGCTTTGCTGGCGTCGAACGGCAGGGGGAGGGAGGTGAGCGGGGAAACGGGTTTTTGCGGATTGCAGTGCTGAAAAAATCAAAAGCCCAATCCGCTGATTGGGCTTTTTTTCCAGGCCGCCATGGGCTTAGCTCAAGGCGCTGTTGCGTTCGATCACACGGTCACCACCGCCTTCGGCAACGGCCTGGCCCAGTGGGGTTTTATCGAAACCGTCTTCGGCGAGGGTCTGACCTTGTGGGGTACGGTCACCGCCACCTTCAGCGAGGGTTTGGCCCTGTGGAGTGCGGTCGCCGCCATCGGATGCCAGAGTCTGACCTTGTGGCGTCTTGTCATAGCCGTCTTGCACCAGACCTTTCTCTTCCAAGCGATCACGGCCGCCTTCTGCTACAGCCTGGCCTTGTGGAGTCTTGTCGTAGCCATCTTGTACCAGGCCTTTTTCTTCCAGACGATTGCGGCCGTTTTCAGCCAGGGTCTGACCTTGTGGAGTGCGGTCGCCACCGTCAGAAGCAACAGTCTGGCTGAACACCGAGTGGCTGGTTTTTACTTGTGGGGTAGCCTGATCGGCAGCAGGCAGGGCGAAAGCAGTGCTGGCTAGCATCGACAGGGTAAGGCTGAGCAGTAATTGGCGTTTCATGATGGGTTGCTCCTTGGGAGGGCGATAAAGTGGGTACGAAGCCAATGCTACTCTCGATAAGTCGATATAAAAGTTCATAAACGCAATGGTAATAATCAACAGAATTGATTGTTCTGCCGAGGCGCTCTAGCTCGGGCGTTTGCGGACCGTGGTTTTGCACCGCCGTGGGTATTTTCGACTCACTCGCGCCTCGCAAATGTGCGGGTGGCGGTAACGCTGTTCGACCGATCGGTCAGCATTCGGGCGATTTTTTGCCACGGAATCTATATTCCGATTAAACCTGCGCACTGTTTGCCAGTCGTAGATTTCATGAGGGCCGCTTTGGCCCGCCGTTTCAGCTGTGCGTCGCGAAGTCGGCGTGCGGTCGTCATCAGGAGTTTTGTGCATGACGCGCACCGGAAAAATCTTCAGTTGGACCTTCGCCATCCTCGTACTGCTGCTGGCGGTACTGGTTCTGATCATCGTGTTCTTCGACTGGAACCGGATCAAACCGCCACTCAACGCCAAAGTCTCGGAAGAACTGCATCGACCGTTCGCCATCAATGGCAACCTCGCGGTGATCTGGCAGCGCGAGCCGGAAGAGGGCGGTTGGCGGGCCTGGGTGCCGTGGCCGCACGTGGTGGCTGAGGACCTGACGCTGGGCAACCCGGACTGGTCGAAGCAGCCGCAGATGGTCACGCTCAAACGCGTGGAACTGCGCATCTCGCCGCTGGCCCTGCTGGCGCAACGGGTGACGATCCCGCGTATCGACCTGACCGAACCCAACGCGCAATTGCAACGCCTGGCCGATGGCCGCGCCAACTGGACCTTCAAGTTCGACCCGAAAGACCCGAATGCCGAACCCTCCAACTGGGTGGTGGACATCGGGGCGATCGGCTTCGACAAGGGCCACGTCACGCTGGATGACCAGACGCTGAGAACCAACCTCGACGTGGTGATCGATCCGCTGGGCAAGCCGATTCCGTTCAGCGATATCGTCGGTGACAAAGCCGCGAAGACTGCCCAGGACAAGGGCGCCGCGCCGCAGGACTATGCATTTGCGCTGAAGGTCAAAGGCCAGTACCACGGCCAGAATCTCACCGGCCAGGGCAAGATCGGCGGGTTGCTGGCGTTGCAGGACGCGAACAAACCGTTCCCGCTGCAGGCCCAGGCGAAGATCGGCGCCACCAGCATCGAACTGGCCGGCACCCTCACTGACCCGCTCAACCTCGGTGCCCTCGACCTGCGCCTGAAACTGGCCGGCGCCAGCCTCGGCAACCTCTATCCACTGACCGGCGTGACCCTGCCGGATACGCCGCCGTATTCCACCGACGGTCACTTGATCGCCAAATTGCATGACGCCGCCGGGGCGAAATTCACCTACGAGCAGTTCAACGGCAAGATCGGCGGCAGTGACATTCACGGCGATCTGACCTACGTCGCCAGCCAGCCACGGCCCAAGCTCAGCGGTGCGCTGCTGTCCAATCAACTGCTGTTCGCCGACCTCGCGCCGTTGATCGGCGCCGACTCCAATGACAAGCAAAAGGCCCGCGGCGGCGAGAGCAAACAACCGACGGACAAAGTGCTGCCAGTGGAAGAGTTCAAGACCGAACGCTGGCGCGCGATGGACGCCGACGTCGAGTTCACCGGCAAGCGCATCGTCCACAGCGAGAAGCTGCCGTTTACCGACCTCTATACCCACCTGAAACTCAACGATGGCGAACTCAGCCTTGAGCCGCTGCGCTTCGGTGTGGCGGGTGGCAATCTGGATGCGCAGATCCGCCTCAATGGTCGCGCCGAACCGCTGGAAGGCCGGGCGAAACTGACCGCGCGCGGCTTCAAGCTCAAGCAGTTGTTCCCGACCTTCGAGCCGATGAAAACCAGCTTCGGTGAACTCAATGGCGACGCCGACATCAGCGGTCGCGGCAACTCGGTGGCCAAGCTGCTCGGCGGCGCCAATGGCCAGTTGAAGATGCTGATCAACGACGGTGCGATCAGCCGTGAGCTGATGGAACTGGCCGGTCTCAACGTCGGCAACTATGTGGTCGGCAAGATCTTTGGCGACAAGGAAGTGAAGATCAACTGCGCGGCGGCGGACTTCGACATCAAGACTGGCCTGGCGACCACGCGGCTGTTTGTGTTCGACACCGAGAACGCCATCATCTACATCGACGGCACGGCGAACATGGCCACCGAGCAACTGGACCTGACCGTAACGCCGGAATCCAAGGGCTGGCGCCTGATTTCGCTGCGTTCACCGTTGTACGTGCGCGGCAAGTTCATCAAGCCGGATGCTGGCGTGAAGGCCGTGCCGTTGATGCTGCGTGGGGCGGGGATGGTCGCGCTGGGCGTGATTGCCGCACCCGCGGCGGGGCTGCTGGCGCTGGTGGCGCCGAGCGGTGGGGAGCCTAATCAGTGCGCGCCGCTGCTTGAGCAGATGAAGGCGGGCAAGGCGCCCGTGACCGTCAAGCCATCCAAGTAAATCTTCAGCGTCTGTAAAAGCGTCATCGCGAGCAGGCTCACTCCTACAGGTACAGCGCAAAAATTGTAGGAGTGAGCCTGCTCGCGATAGCGGTATCGAAGGTTCAGAGGTCTTTCAGAATGTCGGCCATGTCATCCGCATGCTCTTCTTCCTGGGCGAGGATGTCTTCGAAGATGCGCCGGGTAGTGGGGTCTTTTTCGCCGATGTACTGGATGATCTCGCGGTAGCTGTCGATGGCGATCCGCTCGGCCACCAGGTCTTCGTAGACCATTTCCTTCAAGGTGTTCCCGGCCACGTACTGGGCATGGGACATTTTCGACAGCAGGTCCGGATTGAACTCCGGCTCGCCGCCCAGTTGCACGATGCGCTCGGCCAGACGGTCGGCGTGTTGCGCTTCCTGGGTTGCATGTTCGAGGAATTCTTCGGCGGCCACGTGAGCTTTCACGCCGTTGGCCATGAAGTAGTGACGTTTGTAACGCAGGACGCAGACCAGTTCGGTGGCCAGCGATTCATTGAGCAGGCGCAGCACCTCGTCACGGTCGGCGCTGTAGCCCTCGGTTACCGCGCCGTTCTCGACGTGCTGTCGTGCGCGCTCGCGCAGGGTTTGTACATCAGACAAATGCAGGTCATCGCTCATTTCGATCTCCAGGAGGCTAATCCAATGGGCGCCACGCTCTACAGGCGTGATCGCATACCCTGGTTGTGAGTCCTGCGCGATGGAAAAAGTTTTATGAGATTTACGCCGTGCCCCCTGTAGGCGCTGGCGAAGGCTGCGATCTTGGCGTCAGCCCGGACAACACGGCCTCCTCCTGTAACCAGGCAAAAAACGCCCGCACCGGCGGATGCCGCTCGCGCCCTGGCACACACAACGCGCTGTACCCGGCACCATCGACCTGCACCTGCCCCTTGTACGGCACCAGCAAGCCGCTGGCGACGCTTTGCGAGACCAGAATATTGCTCGCCAGTACCAGACCTTGCCCGGCAATCGCCGCTTGCAGGGCGTAATGCTCTTCGTCGTATTCACGGATCGCCGGATGCTGATTCAGCCAGTGCTCACCCGAGCGGGCGCACCAGGCTTCCCATCCGTGGGCATACAGCTTCGAGTTGTGCCAGCGCACGCTGATCAGCGCCGGCGTGCGCCGGGCGGCCAGCGCCACCTGCTCCGGCGAGCCGTACACACCGAAGGACTCATCGAACAGGCAGAGGCCGTAGAGATTGGGGTAAGTGTCGAGGCTGTAGCGCAGCACCAGATCGACGCTGGCGTCCTGATGCAGGTCGATGACTTCGCAGTGGGTATCCAGGCGCACGTTGATGTTCGGGTGTTGCGCATAAAAACGCCCGAGGCGCGGCACCAGCCATAGCGCGGCAAACGCGGCGGTGGTCGACAGCGTCAGGCTGCTGCCACTGCGTTGCGGACGCAGGGTGTCGACGCTTTGCGCCACTTCCAGCAGCGCGCCGTGGAGGCTGCGAAACAGCCGCTCGCCGCCCTCGGTCAGGCGCACCTGACGCGGCAAGCGTTCGAACAGGGCGACGCCGAGCCAGTCCTCCAGCGTACGGATCTGATGAGAAATTGCCGTGGGCGTGACCGACAGTTCTTCCGCGGCGGCCTTGAAACTCAGCAGGCGCGAAGCGGATTCGAAGGCGCGCAGCGCGGTCAGCGGCAACGAGGCGAACATTGAAAACTCCATGGATGAAATGAATTCATTCCGACTGATTTTTGCTCATTTGAAGGAACGCGGCCGCGCGCTTCAAGCTGCAAGCCACAAGCCGTTTGATTCTAGTCCGGAGAAAATACAGATGAGCAAAATTCTTGCGATCCATGCCAGCCCACGGGGTGACCGTTCGCATTCACGGCGCCTGGCGGAAAGCTTTCTCAGCGCCTGGCAAGTGCGCCATCCCCAGGCGCAGGTCACCCGTCGAGAAGTCGGACGGGCGCTGATCCCGCCGGTCAACGAAGCCTTTGTCGCGGCTGCGTTTCATCCTGAACCCGAGGCGCGTCCACTGTCGATGCAGGCCGATCTGGCGCTCAGCGATCAGCTGGTCGGCGAGTTGTTCGCTCACGACCTGCTGCTGATTTCCACGCCGATGTACAACTTCAGCGTGCCCAGCGGCCTCAAGGCCTGGGTCGATCAGATCGTGCGCCTGGGCCTGACGTTCGACCACACTTTGGACAACGGCGTGGCCCAGTACACCCCGCTGCTGCAGGGCAAGAAAGCGCTGATCGTCACCAGTCGCGGCGGTTTCGGCTTCGGCCCCGGTGGTGAGCTGGAGGCCCTGAATCACGCCGATCCATGGCTGCGCACGGCGTTGGGGTTTGTCGGTGTCAACGACGTCACCGTGGTCGCGGCCGAGGGCGAAGAGTCGGCCGAGCGCACCTTCGCGGTGTCGGTGGCCGAGGCCGAGCAGCGTTTGCTCGACCTCGCCCGGGTGTTCTAAATGGCCTGGCTGTTCCTGCTGATCGCCGCCGGCTTCGAGGTGACTTTCGCCATGGGCATGAAGTACGCCGAGGGCTTCACCCGCCTGTGGCCGTCGCTGATCACGGTGGTGGCGGCGATTGGCGGGATCTACTTCCTGACCCTGGCGATGCGTGAATTACCGGTGAGCATCGCCTATCCGATCTGGACGGCCATCGGCTCGCTGGGCACGGTGTTTCTCGGCTTTGCCCTGTTGGGCGAGAGCCTGACCCTGATGAAACTGCTGTCGGTGGGGCTGATTGTGGCGGGGGTGGTGGGCCTGAAGTAGGCTGGTCGTGGAGTTGTCATCATCAGAGAGGATGCTTGGCGGGCGTTTTGCACGTCCGGCATCCACTCACGACCACAAGGATGTTTGCCCATGTCACAAGGTACGGCGACACGTTATCCACTGGTGCTGGTGCCGGGCATGCTCGGGTTTATCCGGCTGCTGCTGTATCCGTACTGGTACGGGATCATCAAGGCCTTGCGCCGTGGCGGGGCGACAGTGATTGCGGTGCAGGTGTCGCCGCTCAACTCCACCGAGGTGCGCGGCGAGCAACTGCTGGCGCGCATCGACGAGATTCTGCGCGAGACCCGCGCTGCCAAGGTCAATCTGTTCGGTCATAGTCAGGGTTCGCTGACCGCCCGTTATGCCGCCGCCAAACGGCCGGATCTGGTCGCTTCGGTGACGTCCGTGGCCGGACCCAATCATGGTTCGGAACTGGCCGACTATCTGCAGCAACACTACCCGGCGAACACTGCCAAGGGTCGTCTGCTCGAAGCGCTGCTGCGGATTGTCGGCTGGCTGATGGCGTTGCTGGAAACCGGTTACCACGGGCCGAAACTGCCGGTGGATATCCACGCCTCGCACCAATCGCTCACCAGCGAAGGGGTAGCGCTGTTCAATCAGCGTTATCCACAGGGCCTGCCCGAAACCTGGGGCGGACACGGGCCGGAAGAGGTCAATGGCGTGCGTTATTACTCGTGGTCGGGGACGTTGCAACCGGGCAAGACCGATCGCGGCGGCAACCTGTTTGACGGCACCAATCGCAGCTGTCGGCTGTTCGCGAAAACCTTCGTGCGCGAGCCGGGGCAATGTGACGGGATGGTCGGGCGTTACAGCTCGCACCTGGGTACGGTGATTGGTGACGACTATCCGCTGGATCACTTCGACATCGTCAACCAGTCGCTGGGGCTGGTGGGCAAGGGCGCGGATCCGGTGCGGTTGTTTGTCGAGCATGCGGCGCGGCTGAAGGCTGCCGGCGTTTAACCTGCTTTTTGTGGCGAGGGAGCTTGCTCCCGCTGGACTGCGCAGCAGGCCCCGGCTTTAAAAGGGGCCGCTTCGCGCCCCAGCGGGAGCAAGCTCCCTCGCCACAGGAATTTGTCAGGCAACGCTGATTTTACGGCCCAGCACCGTGGTCCAGCGCTCCGACAGAATCACCCCACCCAACGTCAACACCCCACCCACCAGGTGATACATCGCCAACTGCTCCTTCAACACCACCGCCGCAATCAGCGCGGTAATCACCGGCAGCAGGTTAAAGAACAACGTGGTACGGCTCGGCCCCAGACGCTGCACGGCCTGCATCCACGCCAGCGGCGCGAGCATCGAGGCCAGCAGGCACGCATACAGCACCAGTGGAATGTTTTGCGCGGTGAAACCGGTTTTCGGCGAGGCGGCGTACAGCGGAAACAGCACCACAATCGCCACCAGCACCTGCAGGTACAGCAACACCAGCGGCGGCAGGCGTAGCTGCCATTTTTTCAGCAGGGTGCTGTAGATCGCGTAGGCCAGGGTGGCGATCAGCATCATCGCGTCACCCAGGTTCACCCCGTGTTGCAGCAGCGCGCCGAGGCTGCCGGAGGACACCACCACCAGCACCCCGGCGAACGACAGCACTGCGCCGAACAGTGCACCGGCAGTCAGACGCTGGCCGAGGCTGATGATCGCCATGGCCAGCGACATCAATGGCATCAGCGACAGGATGATGCCCATGTTGGTCGCGGTGGTCAGGGTCGCCGCAAAGTAGGCCAGGCTTTGATAGACCGCCATGCCCAGCACGCCGAGGATGAAGATCCTGCCCAGGTTGGGGCGGATCTGCGGCCAGTGCGCGATCACCGCTTTGAGCATGAACGGCGTGAACAGCAGGCCGGCGAGCAGCCAGCGGTAGAAACCGATCTCGGCGGGGAAGATCGCCCCGACCGCCAGTTTGTTGATCACGGTATTGCCGGCCCAGATGAAAATCGCCAGCAGGGGAAACGCGTATTGCATGGGTCAAAACCAGAACGTTGATGAACGCTGATTATCCCCTGTCTGGATGCAGGCCTATACTGCGAACCGGACAACCTGCCTCTGCAACCGGACAGCATGAACAGTAAACACATCGATCTGCTGGATTTCAGCGAACTGCCGTCAGCGGTGTACTTCCGCTACGCCGACTTCAACGCCCATGAGTACGCCGCGCCGCACCGCCATCCGTGGGGCACGCTGGAGTACGCGGCCCACGGTGTGCTGCACATGGACGTCGACGGCAGTCGCTTCATGTCACCGCCGCACTACGCGGTGTGGGTGCCGCCGCAGGTCGAGCACAGTTTCTACAGCCATCAGCCGGTCAACTATCGTGCGGTGTGCCTCGATCCCAAGGTCTGTGTCGATCTGCCGACGCGCGCTTGCACCCTGGCGATCAGCGATATCCTCAAGGCGATTCTCAAGGACTTCGCCGCCCGCGATGTGAAAATCCCCGAACTCGACGCCGACCAGCGTCTGGCCCAGGTGCTGGTCGATCAACTGCAACAGGCGCCATTACACGAGTGTTATCTGCCGTATGCGAGCCATCCCGGGTTACTGGCGATTCTCGATGCGTTGCAGGCCGATCCGGGCAACAACCAGCCGCTGGCGCACTGGGCGGCGCAGGTGCACGTCAGCGAGCGCACGTTGGCCCGGCAGTTCGTGCGTGAGCTGGGCATGAGTTTTGGCGAATGGCGTCAGCGCCTGCGTTATCTAGCGGCCATCGAGGCGCTGGAAAGTACCCGCAGTGTGCAGGAGATTGCCTTCGATCTCGGTTACAGCAGCGGCTCGGCCTTCATCGCCATGTTCGCCCGGCAGGCCGGGTGTACGCCGGAGCAATATCGACGTAGCCATCTGGAGGGCAGGAAGGTGTAACAAGATTTGGCTACACTCCGGCAGAGGCCGCATCCATCGGTGCGGCGACAAGGAGAAAACTCCATGAAGATGTTGCGTGTGCCTTTGTTGATGATCGGTCTGCTCCTGTGTTCCCAGGGTTTCGCCGCCACGGCGCAACAGAACAAAATGACCACCTGCAATGCTGACGCTACCGCCAAGAGCCTCAAGGGCGACGAGCGCAAGACTTTCATGAGCACCTGCCGCCGCCAATGACGGCAAAGTGCTGACCCCGCAGCAGGAGAAAATGAAAACCTGCAATGCCGACGCGAAAACCAAGGCGCTGACCGGCGATGCGCGCAAGACCTTCATGAGTGATTGCCTGAAGAAAAAATAAGATCAAAAGATCGCAGCCTGCGGCAGCTCCTGCATGAGATCGCGATCCTGTAGGAGCTGCCGCAGGCTGCGATCTTTTCGGCGCGACCAGGATGCGGGGCATCTACTCGCTTCGGCGCCGGATCGCTGGCAGACTGCCAATCCTTTTACGCCGTTCGTTTTGAGGCTGTATGCCAACGTTTTCTGAGCGTCATGTTGTGTTCTGGGTCAGTTGCATCATCATTTGTGGCGGTCTGCTGCTGGCGTTGCCGCTGCGCTTGTTGCCCAGCCTGCTGGCCGGTCTGCTGGTGTTCGAACTGGTCAACATGCTTACCCCGCAACTGCAACGGCTGATCGAAGGCCGGCGTGCGCGCTGGCTGGCGGTGGCGCTGCTGGGCACTTTGGTGGTCAGTGTGCTGGCGCTGATCTTTGCCGGCGCCATCAGTTTCCTGCTGCACGAAGCGGAAAATCCGGGCGCCTCGCTCGACAAATTCATGGGCGTGGTTGACCGCGCGCGCGGGCAACTGCCGCCATTCCTCGATGCCTACCTGCCGGCCAGCGCTGCGGAATTTCGCGTGGCGATCGGCGAGTGGGGCAGCAAGCACCTGTCCGAGCTGCAACTGGTGGGCAAGGACGCCGCGCACATGTTCGTCACCCTGCTGATCGGCATGGTGCTGGGCGCGATCATCGCCTTGCAGCGCGTGCCGGACCTGACCAAGCGCAAACCGCTGGCCGCCGCTCTGTTCGACCGTCTGCACCTGGTGGTTCAAGCCTTTCGCAACATCGTCTTCGCGCAGATCAAGATTTCCCTGCTCAACACCTTCTTTACCGCGATTTTCCTGGTGGTGGTCCTGCCGCTGTTCGGCATCAAGCTGCCGCTGACCAAGACCCTGATCGTCCTGACCTTCCTGCTCGGCCTGCTGCCGGTGATCGGCAACCTGATGTCGAACACGCTGATCACCATCGTCGGCCTGTCGCTGTCAATCTGGGTGGCGGTGGCGGCGCTGGGCTATCTGATCTTTATCCACAAGCTCGAATACTTCCTCAACGCGCGCATCGTCGGCGGGCAGATCAGTGCCAAGTCGTGGGAATTGCTGCTGGCGATGCTGGTGTTCGAAGCCGCGTTCGGCCTGCCGGGGGTGGTGGCGGGGCCGATTTATTACGCGTATTTGAAGAGTGAGTTGAAGCTGGGCGGGATGGTTTGATCCGATAACTGTGTTGCCTTAACTGACGCCATCGCTGGCAAGCCAGCTCCCACAGGATTGATACCGCTTTCGAAAGCGGCGCAGAACCTGTGGGAGCTGGCTTGCCAGCGATGGGCGCAACGCGGTCTTGGATCAGTTCATGGCGCCGTAGCGCTTCATCGCCTCGATCGCCAGACCACTGCCAATGCTGCCAAAGATATTCCCTTCCACATGTCGCGCATTCGGCAGCATCGCCGAGACGCTGTTGCGCAGCGCCGGAATGCCGCTCGAACCGCCGGTGAAGAACACCGTATCGACCTGCGCGACCGACACGTTGGCATCGTTCAACAGCTGCGTGACGCTGCCGCGCACGCGTTCAAGCAAGGCGTCGATCGACGATTCGAACAGGGCGCGGCTCAGTTCCACGCTCAGGCCCGGCTCGATACGGTCCAGCGGCACGTGGCGGCTGTCGGCGTGGGTCAGCTGGATCTTGGTTTCTTCGACTTCCATCGCCAGCCAGTGCCCGGCGCGCTGCTCGATCAGCTTGAACAGACGGTCGATACCGCCGGTGTCTTCGATGTCGTAGCGCATGCTACCCAGCGCCAGGGTGGATTTCTGCGAGTACACCGAGTTGATGGTGTGCCAGGTCGCCAGGTTCATGTGGTGGCTGGTCGGCATGTAGGCGCCGCTCTTCATCCGGCTGCCGTAGCCGAACAGCGGCATCAGGCCTTGCAGGCTCAGCTGTTTGTCGAAGTCGGTCCCGCCGATGTGCACGCCGCCGGTGGCGAGGATGTCATCGTGGCGGTTGTCCATGCCGCGACGCTCGGGCGACAGGCGCACCAGCGAGAAGTCGGACGTACCACCGCCGATGTCGACGATCAGCACCAGCTCTTCTTTTTCGATGGTCGACTCGTAGTCGAATGCCGCAGCGATCGGTTCGTACTGGAACGACACGTCTTTGAAGCCGAGTTTGCGCGCCACTTCCCCCAACGTGTCTTCGGCTTCCTGGTCGGCCAGCGGGTCGTCATCGACGAAGAACACCGGGCGGCCCAGCACCACTTGTTCGAACTCCCGACCGGCGGCAGTTTCGGCGCGGCTCTTGAGCTGGCCGATGAACAGCCCCAGCAAGTCCTTGAACGGCATCGCGGTGCCGAGCACGCTGGTGTCGTGCTTGATCAGCTTGGAACCGAGCAGGCTCTTGAGCGAGCGCATCAACCGGCCTTCGTAGCCTTCCAGGTATTCGTGCAGCGCCAGACGACCGTACACCGGACGGCGCTCTTCGATGTTGAAGAACACCACCGACGGCAGGGTGATCTTGTCGTCTTCCAGCGCGATCATCGTTTCCATGCCGGGGCGCAGCCAGCCGACGGTGGAGTTGGAGGTGCCGAAGTCGATGCCGCAGGCACGGGCTGGAGAGGCGTTGTTCATGTCTTTCGGGTTCCGGTCAAAAAACGGCCGCGCAGTGTATGTCAGTGCGCGGCAGATTCGAAGGCCGGTCATCTGCTATTTCACGACTAAGCTTCTTGAAAGTCGCAGCTTCGCCCCAAACTTGCTGGCATGGGCCGGCAGACATACCGGCGGTCGCAAGAACCGTCGTCCACTGCCGATAAACTTCTGCTGCGCCACCCGGTCACAAAGTTGAGATCGGTCAACCCGGCACGCGCGAATGAGCGCATGCTGGCCTCGGCGCGAAATCGATAACGGATGGTGATTCCTTCGATGGACTTCAAAGACTATTACAAGATACTCGGCGTGGAGCCGACAGCGGACGACAAGGCGATCAAGGCTGCCTATCGCAAGCTGGCGCGCAAATACCACCCCGATGTCAGCAAGGAAAAAGACGCCGAGGCCAAGTTCAAGGACGCCTCGGAAGCCTATGAAGCGCTGAAAAGCGCCGACAAACGCGCCGAATACGACGACCTGCGCCGCTATGGCCAGCACGGTCAGCCGTTCCAGGGCCCACCGGGCTGGCAGAGCCGTGGCGGCTTTGGTGGCGGCGGTGGCGACACCGGCGATTTCTCGGACTTCTTCAGTTCGATCTTCGGCAATCGCGGCCCCGGTTTCGGTGGCGGCGAGGGTCGGCAATCACGCAGTGCAGGGCGCCGAGGGCAAGACGTGGAAATGGAACTGCCGATCTTCCTCGAGGAAACGCTCTCGAATGAATCGAAGAAGGTCACCTTTCAGGTGCCGCAATACAACGCCAACGGTCAGCACGTCAGCAATACCAGCAAGAGCCTGAACGTGAAGATCCCGGCGGGCGTGACCGACGGCGAGCGTATTCGCCTCAAAGGCCAGGGCGCACCGGGCATCGGTGGCGGGGCCAATGGTGATCTGTACCTGACCATTCGCTTTGCGCCGCACCCCAAATTCGATGTCGAAGGCGAAAACCTGATCATCACGTTGCCATTGGCACCTTGGGAGCTGGCGCTGGGCGCCGAAGTGGCCGTGCCGACCCTGACTGGCAAGATCAACCTCAAGGTTCCGGCCGGGAGTCAGAACGGCCAGCGCATGCGCGCCAAGGGCCATGGTTTGAAAAACAAGGCCGGTGAGCGCGGTTACCTGTTCGTGCAGCTCAAGGCCGTGATGCCGAAAACCTCCGACGACGAGGTCAAGGCGCTGTGGCAGGAACTGGCGAAGAAAGCCGCGTTCAACCCGCGAGAGAACTTCTGAACCCGACGACGGAGTAGCCCATCATGAGCAGCCCCCTGATCGTTCAACTGGACATGGCAGAATTCTGTGAGGCGGCCGATCTGTCGGACGTCTACGTGATCGAAATCGTCGAACACGGCATCCTCGAACCTCAGGGCGCGCAGCCCCGGGAATGGCGGTTCACCGACTACGAGCTGAGCCTGGCCAAGCGCGCCGCGAAGTTGCGGCGCGAGCTGGAGCTGGAGTGGGAGGGCGTCGCGCTGGCACTGAATCTGCTGGAGGAAGTGCATGAGCTGCGGGCGGAGAACCGCATGCTCAGGCAGCGCTTGGGGCGGCTGGTGGTCGAATAGGTTATCGGTGGTATTGGCCGGCCTCATCGCTGGCAAGCCAGCTCCCACAAG
This sequence comes from Pseudomonas sp. HOU2, assembly GCF_040729435.1. Lineage (NCBI taxonomy): Bacteria > Pseudomonadati > Pseudomonadota > Gammaproteobacteria > Pseudomonadales > Pseudomonadaceae > Pseudomonas > Pseudomonas sp. HOU2. Next base: position 4,004,341 of record NZ_CP160398.1, read on the forward strand.
GAACCCTGTCGTACACAAAGTTTGTATTCGACGCCGGACCTGTGGGAGCTGGCTTGCCAGCGATGAATACTCCGTAGATTTCCCTGCTTAAACCTTTCTCGGCAACACCACACTGAACAGCGTGCCGTCAGCCCCGCTCGAGCTGACATCGATCGTCCCGCCATGGGCGGTCACCACTTCCTTGACAATGAACAAGCCCAATCCGAGGCTGGTCGACGGCTGCCCGAGTTCTTCGTCGGCGCTGCGTACCAACGGGTCGAAAATGGTGCCGATAGCCTCTTCGGAAATCGGTGTGCCGTAGTTGTGCACCGACAGGCACACGCAGTCGTCCTCGCCACGCAGATCGAGGGTCACGTCACGCTGGCTGGCACCGTGCTGCAAGGCATTGCCGATCAGGTTCTGCAGTAACTGGTCGATTCGCCCGGCGTCCCACACGCCGCGGGTGTCACCGTGCACCGTGAGCCTGGGATCGGACTGCGGATGGCCGGCGCAGGCTTCGGCAATCGCTGCGCGCGCGGCAACCGCCAGGTCCATCGGCGCCGGTTCGATCGGCAGGCTACGGCCCAGGCGACTGCGCACCAGTTCCAGCAGGTCGCTGACCATCGACGCCATGTGCCGCGCACCGCGCTTGATGTGCAGGGCGCAGGCCAGTGCATCGCCCTCAAGGCTGGATTTGCGCAGCAGCAGTTCGGTGGACATGCTCACCGCCTGCAGCGGCGCGCGCAGGTCATGGCCGAGGATGGCGAGGAAAATGTCCCGCGAGCGATTGACCTGCTCGGCGTAGGCCGCAGTGGATTCGGCGAGGGCTTCGTCGATGGCTTCGTTGAAGCGGATCATGTCCTGGAAATAGGTCATGTCCGGCGATTCAAGGCTGTTGACCCACAGGCGGATCACACAGGCGCGCAAATGGCGGAATTCGCTGGTCATCTGCACCAGGTCAAAACCCACGGTGTGGCGCAATTCGCCATGGCTGGCGCCGGCCTCGTCCAGGCTCGGGGTCTTTTCCGGGCCCTCGCCCTTGGCTTTGGCAGCCTGTTCGGCGGGGCTTTGCGGCTTGTTCATGTCGCGGGCGGCGGCCCGCAGAATCTCGCTGGCGTGATCGCGCAGCGCAGTGGAATCCAGATAGTCGGCGGCCGGCGTGATGGTCGCGGCGAACTGTTCCCACTCATCGACGATAGGGTCGATATTGGCCACGATGAACTCGGAAAGACGCATGGGCAGTTCCTGAAAAAAGGCGGAGCGAATCGAATATTAGTCCCTTTGGCGGGAAATACACGACCGTTTGCACGGTGCTTTTCCAGCACCATGAAAAAGGCCCCGGGATCGTGCGCAAGACACGAACCCGGGGCCTTTTACCGTGCGTCAGAACAGGAAGTAGCGCTGGGCCATCGGCAGAGTTTCGGCAGGTTCACACCACAGCAACACACCGTCGGCCTTGACCTGATAGGTCTGCGGGTCGACATCGATACTCGGCAGATAATCGTTGTGGATCAGGTCGGTTTTCTGCACGTCGCGGCAGCCTTTGACCACGCCGATTTTCTTCTTCAAACCCAGCGCTTCAGGCAACCCGGCCTCCTGCGCGGCCTGACTGATGAAGGTCAGGCTGGTGGCGTGCAGCGAGCCGCCGTAGCTGGCGAACATCGGGCGGTAGTGCACCGGTTGCGGGGTCGGAATCGACGCGTTGGCGTCGCCCATCAGACTGGCGGCGATGGCACCGCCCTTGAGGATCAGCGTCGGTTTGACGCCGAAGAACGCCGGACGCCAGAGCACCAGATCGGCCCACTTGCCAACCTCGATCGAACCCACTTCATGGCTGATGCCATGGGTGATTGCCGGGTTGATGGTGTACTTGGCGATGTAGCGCTTGGCGCGGAAATTGTCGTTGCCTTCACCGTCCTGCGGCAGCGGGCCGCGCTGCTTTTTCATCTTGTCGGCGGTCTGCCAGGTGCGCGTGATGACTTCGCCGACGCGGCCCATGGCCTGGCTGTCGGAGCTGATCATCGAAAACGCGCCGAGGTCATGGAGGATGTCTTCGGCGGCGATGGTTTCGCGGCGGATACGGCTTTCGGCGAACGCCACGTCTTCGGCGATGCTCGGGTCGAGGTGGTGGCAGACCATCAGCATGTCGAGGTGTTCGTCGATGGTGTTGCGGGTGAACGGCCGGGTCGGGTTGGTCGAGCTCGGCAGTACATTAGGGAAACCGCAGGCCTTGATGATGTCCGGCGCGTGGCCGCCGCCGGCACCTTCGGTGTGATAGGTGTGGATGGTGCGGCCCTTGAACGCGCCGAGGGTGGTTTCGACGAAACCCGATTCGTTGAGGGTGTCGGTATGGATCGCCACCTGTACATCGTACTGGTCGGCGACGCTGAGGCAGTTGTCGATGCTCGCCGGGGTGGTGCCCCAGTCTTCGTGCAGCTTGAGGCCGATAGCGCCGGCCTTGACCTGTTCGATCAACGGCTCCGGCAGGCTGGCGTTGCCCTTGCCGGTGAGGCCGATGTTCATCGGGAACGCGTCGGCGGCCTGGAGCATCCGCGCCAGATGCCACGGGCCGGAGGTGCAGGTGGTGGCGTTGGTGCCGGTGGCCGGACCGGTGCCGCCGCCGATCATGGTGGTGACGCCGCTCATCAGCGCTTCTTCGATCTGCTGCGGACAGATGAAATGGATGTGGGTGTCGATGCCGCCGGCGGTGAGGATCATGCCTTCACCAGCGATCACTTCGGTGCTGGCGCCGATGGCGATGGTGACGTTGGGCTGCACGTCCGGGTTACCGGCCTTGCCGATCGCGGCGATGCGCCCGTCCTTGAGGCCGACGTCGGCTTTGACGATACCCCAGTGGTCGATGATCAACGCGTTGGTGATCAAGGTGTCGACCACTTCGGCGGCGAGCAACTGGCTCTGGCCCTGGCCGTCGCGGATGACTTTGCCGCCGCCGAACTTCACTTCTTCGCCGTAGGTGGTGAAGTCCTTTTCGACTTCGATCCACAACTCGGTGTCCGCCAGGCGCAACTTGTCGCCGACGGTGGGGCCGAACATGTCGGCGTAGGCTTGCCGGGAAATCTTCATTTCAATTCCTTGCAAAAATTTATTGTGGCGAGGGAGCTTGCTCCCGCTGGGCTGCGCAGCAGCCCCAAAACCTGCCAATGATTTCTTACAGACACACCGCGTTCCCCGGGTTGGCGAGTGCTACGCACTCGAGCGGGAGCAAGCTCCCTCGCCACAGGGTTGTGTGCATGTCAGTCGAGATCACCCATCACCCGCCCGGCAAAGCCGAACACCCGCCGATGCCCGGCGTACTCCACCAGCTCGACCTCGCGGCTCTGCCCCGGCTCGAAGCGCACGGCAGTGCCGGCGGGGATGTTCAGGCGCATGCCACGGCTGGCCGCGCGATCAAAGGTCAGCGCATCGTTGGTTTCGAAAAAGTGATAGTGCGAACCGACCTGGATCGGCCGGTCGCCACTGTTGGCGACTTTCAGGCTGAGGGTGCGGCGGCCGACATTCAGTTCGATGTCGCCGGGCTGAATCTGGTACTGGCCGGGAATCATGGCCGGGCTCCTTGCAGAATCTTGTAGTAGAGGGCTGTCGGTCGATACGTGCCATGCGGGTCGCAGGCGTAGTCGGGAATTTCGCCGGCGCGGGTGTAACCCAGGGCCTTGTAGAAATCTTCGGCGGGCGAACCGGCCTCGGTGTCGAGGTAGAGCATGCCGCGTTTGTGCTTGGCAGCTTCAAGTTCCAGCGCATTCATCAATTGCTGGCCGAGGCCGCGTCGGCGCGCCTGTTCGCGCACCAGCAGTTTTTGCACCTCGGCACGATTGAGGCCGTTGGCCTTCTGGCACAGACCCAACTGCACGCTGGCCTGCACCTCTTCATCCTTGACCACCACCCAGAGCAACACGTTGCCCTTGTTCACTTGTTGCTGCACTTCATCGAAATAGGCGCGGGCTTGCGCGGCATCGAGGTCGGCCATGAAACCGACGCTGGCGCCATAACCCACGGCGTCGAGCAGCAGATCAATCAGGCCCTGACGATAGTGCGCAAAACTTTCCGCATTGACGCGTCGCAGTTGGGCGGGGTTCATCGCGTGTCACTCCTTGTTGGCGACCGGCGGCTGGGCGCCAGGATTGAGGGTCAGTTGCATGAAGGTCAGATCGAGCCAGCGACCGAACTTGGTGCCGACTTGCGGCATCTGCCCGGTGATGCTGAAACCGGCGCGTTCATGCAGACGAATGGAAGCGGCGTTGCCACTTTCGATGGCGGCGACCATCACGTGCTTGTCGCAGGCTTTGGCCCGCTCGATCAGCACGCTCATCAATTGCGGGCCAAGGCCATTGCCGCGCTGGTCGCTACGGACGTAGACCGAGTGCTCGACGGTATGGCGGAAGCCGTCGAACGGCCGCCAGTCGCCAAAGGAAGCGTAGCCGAGCACCACGTTGTCGGCGTCGACGATCACCAGAATCGGGTAGGCCTGGGCCTGACGGGCGCTGAACCACGCCTGGCGGTTACCGAGATCGACTGCCGATTCGTTCCAGATCGCCGTGGTGTTGAGCACCGCGTCGTTGTAGATGTCGCGGATTGCCGGCAGATCGGCGTGCAGGGCATCGCGAATGGTGTAGGTCATGGCGCGGCCTCAGACGATCGGTTGGTGGACGGTGACCAGTTTGGTGCCGTCGGGGAACGTGGCTTCAACCTGGATCTCCGGGATCATTTCCGGGATGCCTTCCATCACCTGTTCACGGCTCAGCAGGGTGGTGCCGTAGTGCATCAGTTCGGCCACGGTCTGGCCGTCACGGGCACCTTCGAGCAGGGCGGCGGAGATGTAGGCCATGGCTTCCGGGTAGTTGAGCTTCACGCCACGGGCCAGTCGGCGCTCGGCGACGAGGCCGGCGGTGAAGATCAGCAGCTTGTCTTTTTCGCGTGGGGTCAGGTCCATTTGTCTTTCAGGTCTCGGCAGAAGAAAGTTAAGTCGTACACCCTGTAGGAGCTGCCGCAGGCTGCGATCTTTTGATGTTGATTTTTTACAGCAAGATCAAAAGATCGCAGCCTGCGGCAGCTCCTACAGGGGAATGCATTTCAGGTGTTCCAGATTCGGGGTGGCTGGGCTTCGCGGCCGAGCAGGGCCGGGCGCAGCAGGCGCCACAGGTCGATCAGCCAGGCGCGGGCCAGCAGTGCCTCGCTCGCCAGGCAGCGGGCGACCAAAAGCCCCGGCAATTGGGTCAGATCACCGCGCACCTCATGGCCCAGCGAACGACACCGCTCCAGCAGCTCGGCATCAATCTCGCCGGTGACCAGCAGCGTGGCGAACACCGGTTTGCCATCCAGCCCGATCGGCGAATCGAGCAAACCATCATTGCCGCTGATGCGCTGGCGCTCGTGCCAGAGCAATCGCCCGTCGCGGCGGATATCCAGATGCGCCTGAAAGTGTCCGAGGTCGAAGCGTTCGCCACTGGCCGGTCGGCCCAGCGCCACCACGTCCCAGTAGAACAGCCGCGCATCGCCCTCAAGTTCGATCGAGGTGCTGAGTTCAGCCTGAGCGGCGCTGTAGACGATAGTTTCCTGCGGCAGCCATTCCAGCGTCGCGCCGGCCGCGACTTTCAAATCAAGTTGCTGATAGGCCGGCCCCGCTGCGCGATACCACTTGGCCGCGCCGGGGCTGGTGATCTGCGCCCAGGCGTCCTGTTCGACGCGCGCGCTGATGTTCAACCGGTCACCGCCGGCGATCCCGCCCGGCGGGTGGACGATGATGTGCTGGCAGACCTCGGGGCCTTCGGCATACAGGTGCTTTTGCACGCGTAGCGGGCCGAGATGCCGGCGCTGAACCGGCCGCGTGCAGTCGCCGAAGCGGGCGTAGGCCAGCTCCAGCTCGGCGTGCCAGCTCGGGGTAAACAGGGCAGTGGGAAGCGGTAAGTTCATGGTTTGTAATTATCGTTAGGAAGCTACAGATTAAATTGTTACCAGACCTCGTACACCCTCGGCCTCCATATTTTCACCGCGACCCTGTTGCACGATCTCGCCCCGGGACATCACCAGGTATTGATCGGCCAGCTCCGCAGCGAAATCGTAGAACTGCTCCACCAGCAAAATCGCCATGTCGCCGCGCGCCGCGAGGGTCTTGATCACCGCGCCGATCTCCTTGATCACCGAGGGCTGGATGCCTTCGGTGGGTTCGTCGAGGATCAGCAAACGCGGACGACTGGCCAATGCGCGCCCGATTGCGAGCTGCTGTTGCTGACCGCCGGACAGGTCGCCGCCGCGGCGCTGCTTCATTTGTAGCAGCACCGGGAACAATTCGTAGATGAAACCTGGGACTTCTTTCGCTTCGCTGCCGGGAAACCGCGACAAACCCATCAGCAGATTCTCTTCCACCGTGAGCCGGCCGAAGATTTCCCGGCCCTGCGGCACATAGGCGATCCCGGCGTGTACGCGCTGGTGCGGCTTGAACGTGGTGATCGGTTTGCCCTCCCAGTTCACCGCCCCTTCCCTGGCCGGCAGCAGGCCCATCAGGCACTTGAGCAGGGTGGTCTTGCCCACGCCGTTGCGCCCGAGCAGGCAGGTGACTTCGCCGACGTTTACGTCAAAGCTCAGGCCGCGCAGGATGTGGCTTCCGCCGTAATACTGATGCAATTTGTCGACTTGCAGCATTCTCAAAATCTCCTCAAATCCCTGTGTAGGAGCTGCCGCAGGCTGCGATCTTTTGATCTTGATCTTAAAAACAAGATCAAAAGATCGCAGCCTGCGGCAGCTCCTACAGGGGACAATCTTCAGCGGCCGAGGTAGACCTCGATCACCCGCTCGTTTTCCTGCACCTGCTCCAGCGATCCTTCGGCCAGCACGCTGCCCTGATGCAGCACCGTCACGTGGTCGGCAATCGAGCCGACGAAGCCCATGTCGTGCTCCACCACCATCAGCGAATGTTTGCCGGCCAGCGACTTGAACAGCTCGGCGGTGAATTCGGTTTCGGCATCGGTCATGCCCGCCACCGGTTCGTCGAGCAGCAACAATTGCGGGTCCTGCATCAGCAGCATGCCGATCTCCAGAAACTGCTTCTGCCCATGGGACAACAGGCCCGCCGGGCGATTGACCGACGTCGTCAGGCGAATGGTCTCCAGCACTTCGCTGATGCGATCACGCTGCTCACCGCTCAGGCGTGCGCGCAAACTCGCCCACACCGATTTGTCGGTTTTCTGCGCCAGTTCCAGGTTCTCGAACACGCTCAGGGCTTCGAACACCGTCGGCTTCTGGAACTTGCGACCGATGCCGGCCTGGGCAATCTGCACTTCGCTCATCTGCGTCAGGTCGAGGGTTTCGCCGAACCAGGCCTTGCCGTGGCTGGGGCGGGTCTTGCCGGTGATCACGTCCATCAGCGTGGTTTTGCCCGCGCCGTTGGGGCCGATGATGCAGCGCAGTTCGCCGACGCCGATGTACAGGTTCAGATTGTTCAGGGCGCGGAAGCCGTCGAAGCTGACGCTGATGTCTTCCAGAGTCAGGATCGTGCCGTGGCGGATGTCGAGGCCCGGGCCGGCGCGTTGGCCGAGGCCGATCGAGTCGCGGCTGGTGCCTTCGTCCTTGTTCGGTTCCACGGGGAAAAACGCCGGTTCGAGCATGAATTCAGCACTCGCAGTGACTCTCATTGTTCACCTCGTTTCTTCAGCAGGCCGATCACGCCTTTGGGCAGATACAACGTCACGACGATGAACAACGCGCCGAGAAAGAACAGCCAGTATTCGGGGAAGGCCACGGTGAACCAGCTCTTCATGCCGTTGACCACGCCGGCACCGAGCAACGGCCCGATCAGCGTGCCGCGACCGCCGAGGGCGACCCAAACTGCCGCTTCGATCGAGTTGGTCGGCGACATTTCGCTGGGGTTGATGATCCCCACCTGCGGCACGTACAACGCCCCGGCCAGACCGCACAGCACCGCGCTCAAGACCCAGACGAACAGCTTGAAGCCGCGCGGGTCGTAGCCGCAGAACATCAGGCGGTTTTCCGCATCGCGCAGCGCCGTCAGCACCCGGCCGAACTTGCTCTGCGCCAGACGCCAGCCGATGAACAGGCTCGCCACCAGCAGCAACACCGTAGCCAGAAACAGCACCGCGCGGGTGCCCGGCTCAGTGATGCCGAAACCGAGAATCGTGCGGAAATTGGTGAAGCCGTTGTTGCCGCCAAACCCGGTCTCGTTACGGAAAAACAGGAGCATGCCGGCGAAGGTCAGGGCCTGGGTCATGATCGAGAAATACACACCCTTGATCCGCGAGCGGAAGGCGAAGAAACCGAACACCAGCGCCAGCAGACCGGGAGCCAGCACCACCAGACACATCGACCAGATAAAGCTGCCGGTGCCGCTCCAGTACCACGGCAATTCCGTCCACGACAAAAAAGTCATGAACGCCGGCAAGCCATCCCCGGCGGCCTGACGCATCAAGTACATGCCCATCGCATAGCCGCCGAGAGCGAAGAACAGACCGTGACCCAGCGACAGCAGCCCGGCGTAACCCCAGACCAGATCCAGCGCCAGGGCGACGATGGCGTAGCAGAGGATTTTGCCGACCAGCGTCAGGGTGTAGGCCGAGACGTGCAGCGCGCTGTCCGGTGCCAACAGCGAGAGCAGCGGCAAGGCAATCAGCAGCGCGAGGATCACCGCGCCGATGGCGAGGGTGAGTTTCGGGCCGGCCTTTTGCGTGGCCGTGACAAGTAGAGGCTGGTTCATCAGTCGATCACCCGTCCTTTCAGTGCGAAGAGGCCTTGCGGACGTTTCTGGATGAACAGAATGATCAGCGCGAGGATCAGGATCTTGCCGAGTACCGCACCGATCTGCGGTTCGAGAATCTTGTTGGCGATGCCCAGGCCGAACGCGGCGAGCACGCTGCCGGCCAGTTGGCCGACGCCGCCGAGCACCACCACCAGGAACGAATCGATGATGTAGCTCTGACCCAGATCCGGGCCGACGTTGCCGATCTGACTCAGGGCCACGCCCCCAAGGCCGGCGATGCCCGAGCCGAGGCCGAAGGCGAGCATGTCGACGCGCCCGGTGGGCACGCCGCAGCAGGCGGCCATGTTGCGGTTCTGCGTGACTGCTCGGACGTTGAGGCCGAGGCGGGTCTTGTTCAGCAGCAGCCAGGTCAGCACCACCACGAACAAGGCGAAGGCGATGATCACGATGCGGTTGTACGGCAGCACCAGATTCGGCAGCACCTGAATCCCGCCGGACAGCCACGCCGGGTTCGCCACTTCGACGTTCTGCGCACCGAACAGCAGGCGCACCAACTGGATCAGCATCAGGCTGATGCCCCAGGTGGCGAGCAGGGTTTCCAGCGGTCGGCCGTAGAGATGACGAATCACCGTGCGTTCCAGCGCCATGCCGATCGCCGCCGTGACAAAGAACGCCACCGGCAGCGCGATCAGCGGATAGAACTCGATGGCTTGCGGTGCGTAACGCTGGAACATCAGCTGCACCACGTAGGTCGAGTAGGCACCGAGCATCAGCATCTCGCCGTGGGCCATGTTGATCACCCCGAGCAGGCCGAAAGTGATCGCCAGACCGAGGGCCGCGAGCAGCAGAATCGAACCGAGGGACATGCCGCTGAAGGCTTGACCGAGCACTTCGCCGATCAGCAGTTTGCGTTTGACTTGAGCGAGACTGGTTTCGGCGGCGGTGCGCACGCCGGCATCGCTTTCGACGCCGGGCTCGAGCAGTCCTTCCAGGCGGGTGCGGGCCAGCGGATCGCCGGTTTCGCCGAGCAGGCGCACGGCGGCCAGACGCACCGCTGGGTCGCTGTCCACCAGTTGCAGGTTGGCCAGCGCCAGGCTCAGGGCGGCGTGGACGTTCTCGTCTTTTTCGCCAGCCAGTTGCTGGTCGAGGAATTTCAGCTGCGCGGGTTTCGCGCTTTTCTGCAATTGCTGCGCAGCAGTCAGACGGGTTTTGGCGTCGGCGGCGAGCAATTGGTGGCTGGCCAGAGCGGTGTCGATCAGACCCCGCAGGCGGTTGTTCAGGCGCAGGGTTTTGGGTTGGCCGTCGACGGTCAGTTCGCCTTGCTGCAGGGCGTTGATCAGTTCGATGCGGGCAGGCTCGGGCTGCGCGGCCCAGGCTTCCAGCAGTCTGGCTTGCTGCACCGGGTTGGCGGCGACGAAGTCTTCGGCGTCGCCGGCAAAGGCAGTCATCGGCAACAGCAGTGCGATGGCGAGGATGAAGCGGTAAAGGGTAGTCGGCATAAAGAGTCGCCTTGCGCGGACTAATGGTGGGCACAGTCTTTGTGGCGAGGGGATTCATCCCCGATGGGTTGCGAAGCAGCCCCAAATCCAGCGGTCGCGGTGTATCAGATTGATCGCGTCGGCTGATTTCGCGACTGCTTCGCAGCCGGTCGGGGATGAATCCCCTCACCACAAAATATTGTTCCCACAGAGGGATTGTGTTGGGCCGAAAATGCTCATCAGCCCGACACCCAATGGCTCAGTTGCTCTTCACCGCATAATCCGGCTTCTTGTCGTTGCCATCGATAAACGGACTCCACGGCTGCGCGCGGATCGGGCCTTCGGTCTGCCACACGACGTTGAACTGACCGTCGTTCTGGATCTCGCCGATCATCACCGGTTTGTGCAGGTGGTGGTTGGTCTTGTCCATGGTCAGGGTGTAACCGGACGGCGCGGCGAAGGTCTGGCCGGCCAGCGCTTCGCGGACCTTGTCGACGTCGGTGGACTTGGCTTTTTCCGCTGCTTGCGCCCACATGTGGATGCCGACGTAAGTGGCTTCCATCGGGTCGTTGGTCACCGCTTTGTCGGCGCCCGGCAGATTGTGTTTCTTCGCGTAGGCCTTCCAGTCAGCGACGAACTTTTTGTTCACCGGGTTCTCCACGGACTCGAAGTAGTTCCACGCCGCAAGGTTGCCCACCAGCGGTTTGGTGTCGATGCCGCGCAGCTCTTCTTCACCCACCGAGAACGCCACCACCGGTACGTCGGTAGCCTTCAGGCCCTGATTGGCCAGCTCTTTGTAGAACGGCACGTTGGAGTCGCCGTTGACCGTGGAGATGACCGCAGTCTTGCCGCCGGCGGAGAATTTCTTGATGTTGGCGACGATGGTTTGATAGTCGCTATGACCGAACGGGGTGTAGACCTCTTCGATGTCCTTGTCGGCCACGCCTTTGGAGTGCAGGAACGAGCGCAGGATCTTGTTGGTGGTGCGCGGGTAGACGTAGTCGGTGCCGAGCAGGAAGAAGCGCTTGGCGCTGCCGCCTTCTTCGCTCATCAGGTATTCAACGGCGGGGATCGCTTGCTGGTTCGGCGCGGCGCCGGTGTAGAACACGTTCGGCGACATCTCTTCGCCTTCGTACTGCACCGGGTAGAACAGCAGGCCGTTGAGTTCTTCGAACACCGGCAGCACCGATTTACGTGACACCGAGGTCCAGCAACCGAACACCACCGCGACCTTGTCCTGGGTCAGCAACTGCCGGCCCTTTTCGGCAAACAGCGGCCAGTTCGACGCCGGGTCGACCACCACCGGTTCGAGCATTTTGCCGTTGACCCCGCCCTTGGCGTTGATCTCGTCGATGGTCATCAGCGCCATGTCTTTGAGCGACGTTTCGGAGATCGCCATGGTCCCGGACAACGAATGCAGAATCCCGACCTTGATGGTCTCGGCAGCCTGGACAGTCCAGGTCATGCCCATCGCGGCAATGGATGCCGTGAGAGTGAAAGCCTTGATCAAACTGCGACGCTTCATTGTGCGATCTCCACGAACGTTAAAGTTTTTTATGGTTGGCAGATGCGGATGACTGAAGGGTGTTTTGCAAGGGCTGTGCCCGGTCGGGATCGGGCAGGGAAATGTCGGTTTAGAGCGGTTGTGCGTTGGCGGGGTGCACCATGAAGGCACGCGCAGGGAGCGCTGGTGCAGGCAACCGCGCCAGATTGGGGCGCCCACAATTCCTGTAGGAGCTGCCGAAGGCTGCGATCTTTTGACTTTGTTTTTTAATGATCAAAAGCAAGATCAAGAGATCGCAGCCTTCGGCAGCTCCTACAGGGGGATTGTGTTGTGTCAGCGGCGGCGCATCAGGCCTATGAAAAAGAGGCCGCCGATGGCTGCGGTGGCGACGCCGATGGGCAGGTCTTCCGGGGCGATCATCGTGCGTGCGGCGACATCGACCCACACCAGGAACAGGCTGCCGAGCAGGACGCAGGCTGGCAGCAATCGCCGGTGTTCGGCGCCGACCAGACGCCGGGCGATGTGCGGCACCATCAGCCCGACGAAACCGATTGAGCCACTGATCGACACCAGCACTCCTGTCATCAACGAGGCGATTACAAACACCCGCAGGCGCACCGCGCGGGCATTCAGGCCGAGGGTGACGGCGGTCTGTTCGCCGGCCATCAAGGCGTTCAGCGGACGGGCCATGCCCAACAGCAAAACCAGGCCAAGCAGCACGCTCAGCGCGGGTATCGTCAGCAGCTCCCAGCGCGCCAGGCCGAGGCCACCGAGCATCCAGAACATCACCGCCGAACTGGCGCGATGGTCGCCCATGAACAGCAGCAGGTTGGCGATCGCCATCATCACGAACGACACCGCCACGCCACACAGCAGCAAGCGATCGCTGTCGAGCCGGCCCTGACGGTTGGCAATCCCCAGCACCAGAAACATGCTCAGCAGCGCACCGATGAACGCGGCAATCGGCATGGTCAGCAGGCCGACGATCTCACCGATGTGCAGCACCACGATCACCGCGCCCAACGTCGCGCCGGAGGTGACGCCAAGCAGGTGCGGATCGGCCAGTGGATTGCGCGTCACCGCTTGCAACACTGCGCCGATCAACGCCAGACCGGCGCCGACCAGTGCACCGAGCAACATGCGCGGCACGCGAATCAGCCAGACGATGTGTTCCTGGCCAGCGCTCCAATCCGGTACGCCGAGGCCGAACAACTTGTGCAGCAGAATCCGCCACATGACGTCCACCGGCACCCGCGCCGGACCAAAGCCCAGCGACACCACGCACGACACCAGCAACACGGCACCGAGGGCAATCAGCAGCAGGGTGTAGCGACGGTCGATCATTCGCCGTGAAACCCCTTGGCCAGGGTTTCCACCGCCAGCACGTTATCGATCCCCGGCGTGGCCTGCACGTAAGGGATGACGATGAAGCGCTGGTTCTTGATCGCATCGACCGCTTGCAGCGCCGTGTTCTTCAGCAGAAATTCGATCTTCTGCTCGGCAGTGATTTCGCTGTAGTCGACGATCACGATCACCTGCGGATTGCGTTCGACCACGGTCTCCCAGTTGACCCTCGTCCAGCTCGCGTCGATGTCGTCGAGAATGTTGCGCCCGCCTGCGGCATCAATCAGCGCCTGCGGCATGCCAAGACGCCCGGAGGTCATGGCGCGGTCTTCACCGCTGTCGTAGAGAAACACGCGCGGCTTGTCGGCGGGCAGGTCTTTGCGGATCTCGGCAACCTGGTTCTGCATGTCGGCGATCAGTGCGTTGGCGCGATCCTGCACGTCGAAAATTTTCCCGAGGTTGCGCAGGTCGTTATAGGTGTCGTCCAGCGTCGCCGCCGGGCGCTTCATCACGAAGGCGCAGGATTCGGTCAGCTCATACACGTTGATGCCCAGCGGTTGCAGGGTCTGCGGCGTGAGGTCGCCACCGACGCGCATGCCGTAATCCCAGCCGGCGAAAAAGAAATCGACGTTAGCGTTGAGCAGGGTTTCCACCGACGGATATTTCGCAGCCAGCTCCGGCAAACCGTCGAGCAACGACTGCATCTCGGGCGTCACCGACTTCCAGCCGCTGACGCCGCTGTAACCGGCCATGCGCGATTTGAGGCCGAGGGCGAGCATCATCTGGGTCATGTTGATGTCGTGGCTGACCGCGTGTTTCGGCGCTTCGTTGAAGGTCACTTCGCGGTTGCAGCTATGGATGGTCAACGGGTATTTCGTGGCTTCGGCGAAGGCCTGGGCACTGCACAACAGAAGAGCGACACAAAGCAGGGAACGCACAGTCATGGTCGGGTTATCCAGGTGATTCGCGGGTAGCCGTGGAGGGGGTGGGAGTCGATCAGCGCCTCGACGCCGAACACGTCGCGCAACAGCTCGGTGGTCAGTACATCTTGCGGCGTGCCGCTGGCGACGATGCGCCCGTGGTTGATCACGTACAGTCGGTCACAGAATGCGGCGGCCAGGTTCAGGTCGTGGATGCTGGCGAGGGTGCCGATCTGCAGGCGTTTGACCAGTTGCAGCAGTTCGAGCTGATAACGCGGGTCAAGGTGGTTGGTCGGCTCGTCGAGGATCAGCAGTTGCGGTTGCTGGGCCAGGGCGCGGGCGAGGATCACCCGCTGTTTTTCACCGCCGGAGAGGGTGGCGAACGCATGGTCTTCGAAGCCGTCGAGTCCGACTGATCTGAGCGCTTGCGTCGCCAGATTGCGATCTTCCAGCGTGTCGCCATCGAACAGGCCTTTGTGCGGCGTGCGGCCCATGGCGACGACCTCTTCGACGGTCAGGCCAAAGGCATCGGGGAATTCCTGCAGGACCACGGCGATGCGTTGTGCACACCAGCGCGAGGACTGTTTCCACACCTTGTGGTGATCGAGTCTGACCTCACCGCTTTCCGGTTGACTGAAGCGATAGGCGCACCGCAGCAGGCTGGTCTTGCCGCTGCCGTTCGGGCCGATCAGCCCGACAAACTCACCGGCGGCCACCTGCAACGAGGCGTCACGCAGTTGGAACTGGTGATGGCAGTGGCCGTGGCCCAGAGGTGTCCAGGCGAGATTGGCGAGGTTTAGCGAGGTCATCAAATGCTCATGATGCTTGCCCCTGTAGGAGCTGCCGAAGGCTGCGATCTTTTGCTGTTGCTTTTAAAGATCAAGATCAAAAGATCGCAGCCTGCGGCAGCTCCTACAGGGGTTGGGTTAGAAAGTGTAATCAGCGGTGACGAAGAACGATCTCGGCTCGCCGAGAATCCATTGCTGGCCCTCATTGTATTGGCTTTGCGCGTACCGGCGGTCAAACAGATTGTTCACCTGCAGACCGAGCGTGGTGTTGCGCAGGGCCTGCCACGACAGCGTCGCATCGACCACGGTGTAACTCGGAAGCTCATTACGATTAGCCATGTCGGCATAGCGCGCGTCGACATAACGCACGCCGGCGCCGGCCTTCAGGTCATCGCTGAGGTTTTTGTTCAGCCACAGGTTGGCGGTGCGCCGTGGTACATCCACCGGACGATTGCCGTTGTACGACAGGGTTTGCCCTTTGACCACCTCGGAGAAGTCATCGTACTTGGCCTTCACAATCGCCGCGTTGGCCTGCAGTTGCCAGGCGTGCGGCAGTTGCAGATCGAGGCTGGCTTCCAGACCATTGGACGATTGCTGGCCGACTTGCTGCTTGAGCGTCGGGTTGCCCGGATCGTCGGTCAGCAGCTTCTTCTTGACGATGCGATAGGCCGCCAGGGTGAACTCGCCGCGTTGATCCCAGAACAACTGTTTCATTCCGACTTCGGTCTGGCGAGCGGTCGACAGGTCATATTGCTGTTGGCTCGGGCTCAGGGAAATCAGGCCGCCGATGCCATCGGTACTGGTCGCGACTTGGCCGTAAAACGAGGTCTGCGGCGTCAGGGCAAACAGCAGTCCGGCCTTCCAGTTGTTGCCGGTCAGGGTCTTGTCGCTCTGGCTGTCGTCGATCAGATTGTTGCGATCCACATGCACGTAATCACGACGCACGCCGGTCACCAGCGACCAGCGCTCGCTCAGTTGCGTGCGGTTTTCGGCGAACACTGACATCTGTTTGGTGGTGCTGTCGAACTGGTCGCGGTACGGGTTGGCGCTTTCGAAATAGGCCGGTTGCGGGTGATACAGATCCAAGGGCTGACCGTTGGGCAGCACGTCGTTGAACGGCGAGTTGCTGTTGAGCTGGAAGCGGATGCGGTTGTAATCGACGCCGGTCACGGTCTGGCTGTCGAGGCCGAACAGCGAGTGCTTAAAGGTGAAGGTCTGGCGGTCGCCGACCTGTTCCTGCTGGTGGCCGATGCCGAAGTAGCCGCTGCGGCTGATCTGTTGCGTGGCGGTGTCGAAATTGTAGTTTTCGGCGTTCTGCCAGCGGCGCTGGGCCTTGAGGTAGTACAGCTCGTTGCTGGCACTGACCGCGTCGTTGATCCGCCAATCCGTGGTCAGGCGCGTCCACTGATCGTTGTAGTGCTGCTGGTCGTCGCGCACGTTGTAGTTCTTGTTGCGCAGGCTGTCCTGCAATCGGCCATTGATCAGCGGCGTGCCGAAGTAGTTCTGCGGGCGCTGATCGCCGTAATCGTGGGCGAGGGTGAATGCCAGGTCGTCGGTGGCCTGCCAGCGCAGGGCGGCACTGATGAAGTCGCTTGATGAATCACCGCGATCGACCCAGCCATTGCTGCGCAGACGATTGAGATTGAGCCGATAGCTCAGGGTGTCGCTCAGTGAGCCGCCGCTGTCGAACGCCTGCTGCTGGCTGTCGTAGGAACCGTAGCCGAGGCGCAAGTGGTTTTCGATGTCGCCTTCGAACGGCTTCTTCGGGATCACGTTGACCACCGCGCCGGTCGCGCCTTCGCCGTACAGCACCGAGGCCGGGCCGCGCAGCACATCGACGCGATCCACCGACCAGGTGTCGACCGGAAAGGTCACGGTGCCCATGCCGGTGTACAGGCGGTTGCCGTCATACAACTGCATCACCGAACTCTGCCCGGTAAAACCGCGTGCCTGCAACGAGGTGCCGCCATCGCCCGGGGTGCCGGTGCGGCTGATGCCGGTGCTGCGCGACACCGCGTCCTGCACGCTGCGATCACCACGGGCGCGTATTTGTTCGCCGCTGAGGCTTTCGACGCTGGCCGGGGTTTCCATGGCCGTCAGGTTCAGGCGCGAGCCGGCGGTGGTCGGCGTGCTCAGGCTGACACTTTCTTCGTCAACCGCAGGCGCGGAGATGGTGCCGGCGGGCAGCGTCAGCGGTTGGCCGTCGGCGTTGGCGTTGTTCAGAGCAAGCAGGCAGAGGCTGGACAAGAGGTACTTGTTCATTGGGGCGGTGAATCACTTCTTCAAAAGAAAGCCCGCAACGTGTGGTTGCGGGCAGAACGGCCAATTTGCGTTATACAGTAACACTAAAAAATGCCGGAGTTTAAGCCCCGGCAGTTTAAAGATCTGTCTAAAACGCGCATCTCGCCTGCTTCATGATGAAGTTGAGGCAGATTCAGCTTGGCGGCCCAGACGCGACAACAGCAGGCGATCCAGCAGCCAGACCAGCACCAGCGAAGCCCCCACCAGCGGAAAAATCAGCGCCAGCACCAGCATGATCGCCACGCCGGTTTTCCATTTCGGCAGGTCATGACGCAGCGGCGGTACGCCGAATTTGCCTTGCGGGCGGCGCTTCCACCAGATCACCACGCCGCTGACGGCACTGAGGATAATCATCAGGCAGATCAGCAGCACAACGATCTGGTTGAACGTGCCGAACATCTTGCCTTCGTGCAGCATCACACCGATTTCCGTGGCCCGTGCCACCGCGCCATACTGCTCAAAACGCACATCGGCGAGGACCTTGCCGGTGTACTGATCGACATGCAGGGTCGCGTCGTTGCGCGGGTCGTCGGCGAACACGGCGATGGTGAACACACCGGTCGCGGTGGTCGGCAGGGTGATGCTGTAGCCGGGCTCGACCTTGCGCTCGACGGCGATGTTCTGCACATCCTGCAGGCTGATGGCAGGCGCGGCGGGACCGTGCTGCATGCCGCCGTGAGCCATGTGTTCGGCGTGGTCGCCGGACATCGGCATCGGCGTGTTTTCCATCGCCCATGGCACGGTCTGGCGCGCGGCGTTGTTGAGGCTGCCGGCCTCGACGTTGGAGGTCGGCACGTTGTTCCACATCGCGGCCGGGAACACGTTCCACACCTGGGCGTACTGCTTGCCCCAGAAGCCGGTCCAGGTCATGCCGCTGAGCAGCATCACCAGCAGCAATGCCGCGCCCCAGAACCCGGTAACCGCGTGCAGGTCCCGCCACAACACGCGACCGCGACTGTTCAGCCGTGGCCACAGAATTCCGGCGGCCTGACCCCGCGGCCACCACAGGAACACCCCCGACACCACCAGCACCACGCCCCAACCCGCGGCGAGTTCGATCAAGCGGTCACCGAGCGTGCCGATCATCAATTCGCCGTGGATGGCGCGGGCGATGGCTTGCAGATTCTGCTTGGCATCCTGCTCGCCAAGGATGTCGCCGTGGTACGGATCGATGAACACATTGAGTTCATGGCCCTCATTCTTGACGACAAACTGAGCGCTGCGTTCGGCGTTGGCCGGTGGCAGGTACTGGGTGATCTGGCCCTGTGGGTAAGCGCTTTTCACCCGTTGCAGCAGGTCATCGGCCGGCACCGTGTGATGCCCGGCCGGAACCTTGAGCAGGCTGCTGTACATCAGTGAGTCGAGTTGCGGTTTGAACAGGTAGATGATGCCGGTCAGGGCCAGCATTACCATGAACGGCGCGACGAATAATCCGGCATAGAAATGCCAGCGCCAGGCCAGGTTGTAGAAATTCGGTTTGGGCTTTTGCATCACGTTTGCTCCGCTTGGCTTGGATCTTTTAGTGTTTTGCCTGACATGCACACCTGTGGCGAGGGAGCTTGCTCCCGCTGGACTGCGAAGCAGGCCCATACTCTTTCAGCTAAAGAGAAGGGCCGCTGCGCGCCCCGGCGGGACGGTGCGACGACTCGACAAGCTCCCTCGCCACAAGGGCAGTGTTCACACCGGGAAAATCGCGGTGTTCTAGAAACTCATATCGACCTTGGTCCAGAGCGTGCGCCCCGGTTCATTGATCGCTTGCGGGTCGTTGGCCGGGTAGCCGAAACCGGCGTTGCCCGCCAGGTTCAGGTGCTCGGCGTAAGCCTTGCCGAACAGATTGTCGACGCCGGTACTGACCTTCCAGTTTTTGTTGATCCGGTAGGCGCCGTTGAGCGAGAACACGCCAAAGCCGCCGCTCTTGGCGTAGTCCTTGCCGACCACGTTGCCTTTGTTCTGGTCGATGCGGTTTTGCGCCGCGACCACGCGCCACAACGCCCCGGCGCTCCAGTTGTCTTCGCTGTAGGTCAGGCCGAAGCGGGCATCCAGCGGCGGCATTTGCGGCAGGGCCTTGCCGTCGCTGCTGTTCTTGCCCCAGGCATAGGCCAGGGTCGCATCGGCTTTCCAGTTATCGGTGAGTTTGTAGGCGGCGCCGAGTTCGCCACCCATGATCCGTGCGTCGATGTTTTCCGCGCGCGAAGTGCTCATGCCCATCATCGTCGGCGTGTAGTCGAACAGGATGTAGTCGCGCACCACGCCGATGTAGCCCGAGGCCCAGGCTTCGAGTTCGGTGGTCTTGTAGTTCACGCCGAAGTCGAACTGGGTGGTCTTCTCCGGTTTGATCGAGTCGAACGCATTAAGCGAACCGGCCGGGCCGGACTTCGGTGAAAACAGCTCCCAATAATCCGGGAAGCGCTGCGCGTGACCGAGGCCGGCGTATAGCGTGACCGGGCTGTCAGCGAGGTCATGCTCGTAACGCACGAAGCCGCTTGGCAAGGTGTCGGCGCGGGTCTCGTCGGCGGTCGGATTTGGCCGGCTCATCATTCCCGAACCAATGCTCTGCCGGTAATCCTTGGCCGAAGCACGGTCGAGCCGGGCGCCGGTGATCAGGCGATCACGGTCGGCGGCGTACCAGGTCATCTCGCTGAACACGCCGTAGTTATGGAAATCGGCGTCCTTGGTGTAGGGCTGATCCTTGTAGGTGTCGATGCCCATGCCGCTGCGCTGGCGGTGTTCGTTGGTCTGCGCGTCGAGGCCGGTAATCAATTGGATGTCGGCCCAGCGCCAGGTGGCCTTGATCCGCGCGCCGAGGGTGCGGCGGTCGACGTTGGAGGCCATGGGCCCGGCCATCATCCCGGTGCCGGACGGTGTGCGCAGGGTGTAGTTGTCCATCACGTGGTCGGCGTAGTTGTAGTAGACCTGCGCTTCGAGTTTCTCCAGCACGTCGGTGATGTTGGATTTTTCGAAGCGTAGCCCGAGGCTTTCGCGCAGGAACTGCGAACCGTCCATGCCGCGTCCGGCGTAGCGCGCTTCGCCATCGCCCTTGCCGGCGGTGAGTTCGATCAGGGTATCGGCGTCCGGGGTCCAGCCGAGCGCGATGTCACCGTTCCACTTGTCGTAGCGCGAGGCAACGATGTCGTTGTTGCCGTCGCGATAGTCGTCGGAGTGCGCGGTATTGCCGATCACCCGCACGTAGCCCAATGGCCCGCCGGCAGCAGCATCGATGACCTTGTCGAAGCGGCCGTTGGAGCCGGCCAGCACGCTGGCATTCACCCGGGTGCCGAGTTCGCCGAAGCTTTCCGGTTCACGGTCGAAGAGAATCGTGCCGGCGGATGCGCCTGGCCCCCAAAGTACGGTTTGCGGGCCTTTGATCACCGTGAGTTTGTCGTAGGTTTCCGGCGAGATGTACGAGGTCGGCGCGTCCATCCGCCCCGGGCAGGCGCCGAGCAGCATGCTGCCGTTGGTGAGAATGTTCAGTCGCGAACCGAACATGCCGCGCAGCACCGGATCACCGTTGGTGCCGCCATTGCGCACCAGGGCGAAGCCGGGAATGGTCTTCAGGTAATCGCCGCCGTCACTGGCTGGCACCGGTTGGCGCGGGTCCTTTGGGTTAGTGACGATGGTCAGCGGTGAGCTGGGGGCGATGGCAGTGATCACCGTCGGGCTGAGTTCATCAACGTGACCGGCGTGGTCATCGGCCAGCACCAACGGCGACAGCAGGACGCCGCAAAGGACGGCAGTAGCGTGCGAGAAACGAATGCGCGATGCGCTCAGCGCGAAAGACGCCTGGGCAGAACCCGAGCGTGGAACAGCAGAAAACCTGGACATGACAATTTCCATCAAACAGTCGTAAACGACACGGCCGGCAGCCTGAAGCTGTCTTCTCAACCGTGTGCAATCAAAGGTGCGGTGTTTACGCGTTGACGGGCGGGGCGCGGGTGCGGGCGCCGGGGAAGAAGGTCTGCCGGGCATGGCCCAGACGCGGGGAGCGCGGGGTGAAGGTGTTGACGTGGGCGATGCTGAACGTGGCGAACGTGCCGCCACCGGTCAGCGCCGGGCAGTTGAACAGCAGGCTGCAATAACCGCACTTCTCCCACAGGGCGTGGTGCGAGGATTGCGGCGGGCAGTGTTCGGCAGCCGATGGTGCACCGTGCGCGGCATGATCCATGCCCGGCATGTCCATCGCCATGTCCATGCTCATCGGCATGGAAGTCGAGACGTGCTGATCCATCGGCATCGACTGAGAAATCAGCGGGCCGATGAAGATCATCAACATGGCGAACAGGGCGATCCAGCTACCGCGGGTCAGAGTCTGGCTCTGGCGATGCAGGCGGGACGCCCCGGCGCGTTGCGGGCGCACGGGCGTGGTCAGCCGGGTCGGTTACTGGGCGTGATCGTGTGCCTGGGTGTCTTGCGGTGGTTTCTTCTGCACGGCGACTTCGACGGTGACGTCACCGCTCTTCTCGAAGTGCAGGGTCAGCGGGAAGCGTTTGCCGTCGCTGAGCAGGCTGCGGTCTTTCGGGTGGAGCAGCATCACGTGATAGGCCATCGGCGCGAACGTCACCTTGCCGCCGGCCGGAATCACCACGTTGGGTACCTCCTGCATTTTCATCAGATCGCCCTGCATCACATGCTCATGCAGTTGCGCTTGGTCGGTGATCGGCGAATCGACGCTGAGCAGGCGGTCGTCGGTCTTGCCGGGATTGCTGATCACGAAATAAGCAGCGACGGTCGGCGCGTTGGGCGGCAGCTCCTGCGACCACGGGTGAGCGATTTCCAGCTCGCCGGCCTTGTATTCGTGGGCATGGGCGAAGCACGCCGGCAGCAACAGCGCAGCGATGACGAAGAGTTTGTTCAACATGGCAGTTCTCCAGAACGATTTGATACGCAGGTCAATTGCGAGAACAAATCAAACCAGAGGCGAGGCGCGGGGATTGAGGCTCGGCCATTGCTGGCGCGGTGTCGGTGTTTGCAACGAGGGCGGCGCCACGCTGCGATTGCTTTCGTAGCGAGCGAAATACAGCTGCGGCGTATGGCCCGGCAGCGCCACCAGCGGCGCTGAACCCGAACAACACCAGCAATGCTGCATGTTGGAATGGCTGTCGTTGGACGGGGCTTTCTGCTCCGGGGTGCCGATGTTGATCGCCACCATCTTCGTCCCGCTGCCGGTGCAGAAACTGCTCCACAGCAACTGTTCGGCCGGTGAATTGGCCGCCTGCGCCATCGCCCCGGTCATCGGCATGGCGAGCATGTTGAACAGCACTGCAAAGCAGGCGATCCAGGCAATGGCTAGCCGGTGTCGGTTCATGGGACAGATCCGTTGGGTGGGCGATCAGGCGCGGCTATTTAGCCTGATCAGGGCCGATAAGTAAAAAGGCGTCGTGCGGTTTGGTGTCGCAGCAATCTCATCAACCAATCGCTCAGCTCACTGGTACCGCGTGAACCTCCATGTCTACTCCCAGCGTAGTTCGGATTACCGAAAAAATTTTTGCCAGATTGTCCATGCTCGGGTTGCCTTTGGCGGACAACATTCGATGCAGGCTTTTGCTGGGCTTTTCAGTTTCCCTTGCAAGTTCTTCGAATCCGACAGTTGCATTGACGAGGTCGCGCAAAATTATCCTCGCAACTTCTGGCTCGCCATTCAGAAAAAGCGTTGCGGCTTCGTCCAGTAATGCCTGGGCAAATTCGGGATCACGTTTTGCACGCTCTGAAATTGAAATTTTGTAGCTTCGAGTGAGCGCCATCAAATTACCTCTGGTTCTGTTCAGCTTTTTTTCGAATTCGAAATTCGGCTATCAGTGCTTTCACCTGTTTGATGTCCTGTCTCTGTGTGGATTTATCTCCTCCACCGAACAAGATGATCAGTCGTTTTCCCTCTTGTATCAGATAAATTCTATAGCCAGGACCCCAGTTTATTTTGTATTCGCCGAGACCATCGAACCACTTGATGTTGGAGGTGTTGCCCGCTTCCAACCGTGCCAAGGCTTTCGAAACCCTCGCTGCGGCCGGCACGCTCAAAGTGGAGATCCAACGGCCAAACGGGCTTGAATCGTTTTCTTGTAGATACTCTTCGAGTGTGATCACAGTCGGCCCTGAAGGTAACAAATAGGTTACTTGTCATGCAAGCCGTGGATCTTGCCTCAGGAGGTGATCGTCTCCAATTCAACAAGTGTTTCTTGAAGCGTCCAAAACTCCCGATCAACCCCCGGCAGCATCGGCCGCTTCAACACCATCACCGGCACCCCCAACTCCCGCGCCACTTCCAGCTTCGGCTCGGTCGCGCTGCTGCCGCTGTTCTTGCTGATCAGCACATCGATCTGTCGACGCTCGAACAGCGCGCGTTCGTCGTCGAGCAAAAATGGCCCTCGAGCGCCGATCACTTCGCAGCGTTCGTTGCCGGGGTAGACGTCGAGGGCGCGCAGGGTCCAGAACTGGTTGGCAGGGATCTCGTCGAGGTGTTGCAGCGGTTCGCGGCCGAGGGTGAACAGCGGGCGGCGGAACGGTTTGAGGGCTGCGGTCAGTTCGGCCCAGTCGCTGACTTCACGCCAGTCGTCGCCCGGCTGCGGCTGCCATGCCGGGCGGCGCAAGGCCCAGCAGGGGATGCCGGCGAGTTGCGCGGCGCGGGCGGCGTTGTGGCTGATTTGCGCGGCGTAGGGGTGGGTCGCATCGAACAGCAGGTCGATGCCTTCAGCGCGAATGAATTGCGCCAGCCCTTCGGCCCCGCCGTAGCCGCCGACCTGCACCTGACAGTTCAGGTCGGTAGGCACTCGGCCCACGCCCGCCAGGCTGTAAATGTGTTGCGGCCCCAAGGTACGGGCGATGGCCAACGCCTCGGTAACGCCGCCAAGCAACAGAATGCGCTTCATGCAAAACCTCCGGCATGGCCGACAATCCCGCCCTGGCGATCAATCGCAAACACCTCGACCTGCACCTGCGCCGGCACCACGCTGCGGGCGAAATTCAGCGCATGGCGGCAGACTTCATCGCCGAGGGCGACGCCCGCCGCGCTGGCCATCGCCAAGGCCTGCTGACTGGTATTCGCTTCACGAATGCTTTGCTGCAACGCCTGATCGGCGCCAATCGCTGCTGCCCATTCAGCCAGTTGCGGCAGGTCGATACTGGAATGCCGTGAGTGCAGATCCATGTGCCCGGCCGCCAGTTTGCTGATCTTGCCGAAGCCGCCACACAGGCTGAGTTTATCCACAGGCACTTTGCGCAGGTGCTTGAGCACCGCGCCGACAAAATCGCCCATTTCGATCAAGGCGATTTCCGGCAGGTCGTAGACCCGGCGCATGGTGTCTTCGCTGGCATTGCCGGTGCACGCGGCAATGTGCAGATAACCGTTGGTTTTCGCCACGTCGATACCTTGGTGAATCGAGGCGATGTAGGCCGCGCAGGAAAACGGCCGGACGATGCCGCTGGTGCCGAGGATCGACAGCCCGCCGAGAATGCCCAGACGCGGATTCATGGTTTTAAGCGCCAGCGCCTCGCCGCCCTCGACGTTGACCGTCACCTCGAAACCGCCGGCATATCCGCTTTCGGCGGCGAGCAGGTTGAGGTGGTCGCTGATCATCTTTCGCGGCACCGGATTGATCGCCGGCTCACCGACGCCGAGCACCAGCCCCGGGCGGGTGACAGTGCCGACGCCTGCGCCTGCGATGAAGCGAATCCCCGGTTCGGCCTGCAAGCGCACGCGGGAATAGAGCAGCGCACCGTGGGTCACGTCCGGGTCGTCGCCGGCGTCCTTGATCGTCCCGGCTTCGGCACCATCCTCGGTCAAGCGGCAGAATTCCAGACGCATCTGCACCTGCTTACCCTTGGGCAGGACGATCTGCACGGCGTCCGCCGACGTGCCGCCCAGCAGCAGTCGCGCGGCGGCGAGGCTGGTGGCAGTGGCGCAGCTGCCAGTGGTCAGACCGCTGCGCAGCGGGGCGGGTTGTTCGGCGGTTTCGTCACGCATCGAGGGGTTTGACCAGATCCAGCAGGGTGATCGGCAGCGCCTGTCGCCAGGTGTCGAACTCGCCCAGTGGTTGCGCCTGAGCGACATGGATGCGCGTCAGTTCGCCGCCGTGGCGTTCGCGCCAGTGCATCAGCGTGACTTCGCTTTGCAGGGTCACGGCGTTGGCGACCATGCGGCCTCCGGGTTTGAGTTGTTCCCAGCAGGTTTCGAACACGCCTTCGCGAGTCACGCCGCCGCCGATGAAGATCGCGTCCGGGCGCTCGAGGTCGGCGAGGGCTTGTGGCGCGCGACCCCGCACCAGTTGCAGGCCGGGTACGCCCAATGCGTCGCGGTTGTGTTCGATCAACGCCTGTCGGCCCTCATCCGCCTCGATGGCGATGGCCCGACAGCTGGGGTGTGTGCGCATCCATTCGATGCCGATCGAGCCGCAACCGCCGCCGACATCCCACAGCAATTCGCCGGGGATCGGTGCGAGGCGGGCGAGGGTGATGGCGCGGACATCGCGTTTGGTCAGTTGACCGTCGTGCTGGAATGCCGAGTCGGGCAGCCCGGCAAGACGCGACAGGCGTGGTGCCTGCGCATCGCCCAGGCATTCGATGGCGATCACATTCAGATCGGCAATCGTTGGATCGCTCCAGTCATCGGCTGTACCGTCGATGCGCCGCTCGGCATCGCCCCCCAAGTGCTCCAGAACGCTCAGGCGACTGCCGCCAAAACCGCGCTCACGCAGCAGCGCCGCGACTGCCGCCGGACTTTGCCGGTCATTGCTCAACAGCAACAGGCGCACCCCGCTGAACAGCTGCGCATTGAGTGCCGCCAAAGGTCGCGCGACCAGCGACAATGTCACTACATCCTGCAACGGCCAGCCGAGGCGGGCGGCTGCCAGCGAACAGGAGGATGGCGCGGGCAGGATCAGCATCTCGGCACTCGGCACCTGCCGCGCGAGGCTGGCACCGACGCCGTAGAACATCGGATCACCACTGGCCAGCACGCACACGGCTTCGCCGCGTTGCTGCAAAACCGGCGCGAGGGAAAACGGGCTTGGCCACAAAGTGCGTTCGCCGCGAATGCACACCGGCAGCAAGTCCAGTTGCCGCTGACCGCCGATGATCCGCGAGGCGCCCATCAGGGCGCGCCGGGCATTTTTGCCCAGGCCCTTGAAGCCTTCTTCACCGATTCCCACTACCGTCAGCCAGGGTGTCATGCCGTTCCTCACATCGCTCGTGCCCGCTCAAGCGGCGCATGATAGCGCGGCTTCTGTTGTCTGGCGCTGACGCCTTGTCGCAGACGCTGGCAACGGTTGAAATGTTATGTGTTTCAAAACGGGTTGGCGAATTGAGCTCCTTTGTTATTTTGTTTTTATCAAGTTTGAAAAGTTATAGCTGAAAAAACTTGTAAGCCGTGCGTAAGTGTTCGGTAACTAATTGACGGACGCCTTGTTGGCGTCCACCTGCAATAAGGTTGGAAAACATGGATGACATAAAACATAACGCGACTTTAGTCGGCGACATATTGCTGGCCGGAACTCAGGGACAGTCTCGCGAGGATTACCAATTCGCCTTGAACTGTATTTATCTGGCACAACGCCAGGCAGATATCACTTACAAAAGTGAGACGCAACCGGGACGCTGGATCGATTACTTCGCCGATCTCCTGTGGTCACATGGCTGGAATCGCGATCATCGGCCGATAGAGCATGTGCAGCCGCAGTTCAATGGCAATGTGCGCAGGCTCTGGGAGGAAGTTGCATCGCCATTGCTCAGTCGTGATCAAGTGGACGGGGTTGACCGTGGACTGGTTGCGCTGGAAAGGGACATGGAACTTTTGAAAAAAGTCAAAGGCATCAGTGGCAAGCTATTTGATTTCAAGATCATGCCGGTCAGCTATAACGCCAACGGCGATATGGAGTTGCTCGTTACCAATATCCGCTTTATTAAATCGAGTATGAATACTGTGTATTTTTTCTGGGATGTTTCGCAAGTCATGACTCAACTAGATGTAATGGTGCGTAAGGTGGTGATCAGCCGCCGTGTCATGGATGCCCGCCGCCTCAGTGTGCAGAAAGCCCTGGAGGGGGTTAAATTCGATTTTGAAGACTACGAACTTTGAACTCCGTGCGATGAAGCACTTTTACGTTGAAAAAGTGCCATCAGCGTAGTTTCCGACCGGCAGGCATTTTCATGCGCTCGGGCAAAGCAGGCATAATGGCGACCTTTCGCCCACCACAGCGCTGCCAGCCAGCCGGTCATCCCTTGAACGAACGTCCTCTGTCCACCGCTTTGCGCCCCTCGGCTTGTCCGGGGTTGCTGCGTATTGTCCAGGCGCTGGACGGCGGCATTTGCCGGATCAAACTCAATGGTGGCTCGATCACTGCTGATCAGGCTGACGCGGTGGCTGATGCTGCCGAGCGTTTTGCCAGTGGCGCGATCGAGGCGACCAACCGCGCCAATCTGCAGATTCGAGCTATTGGCGAGCAATCCGCAGCGTTGATCGACAGTTTGCTGGCCGCCGGCCTGGGGCCGCAAACTGCAGCGGGTGACGATGTACGCAATCTGATGCTCAGCCCGAGTGCCGGGATCGATAGGCAACTGCTGTTCGATACCCGGCCACTGGCCGAACAGATTCTGGCGACCCTGCAGACGCATCCGCGCTTTCACGAGTTGAGCGCCAAGTTCGCCGTGCAACTCGACGGCGGGGAGGCGTTGGCGATGCTCGAGCATCCGCACGATCTGTGGCTGTCGGCGTTCGAACGTGACGGTGAAGTCTTGTTGGCGTTCGGTCTGGCCGGCTGCCCGACCGATCGTGCGGCCGGTGCCGTGACCGTGGAACACGGCCATGCGCTAGTGGTCGCGGTGCTGGAGTTGTTCCTTGAGCGGGCTCGACCGGAGCAGACGCGCATGCGCCATCTGCTCGATGAATGGCCGATGCTGGCCTTTCTCGAACAGTTACGCGAACGCGTGGCGATCAACGCCGCCATTGCCCGACAGCGCACGCCGCTGGCGGATGCGCTGCACATCGGTGTTCACCGGCAAAATGCTGACGACAGGGTGTATGTCGGCGCGGTTCCGGCGCTCGGCCGTCTCGATCCGGCCATGCTGCGTGGCGCGGCCCGACTGGCCCGCGAGTACGGTGACGGCACCCTGCGTTTCACCCCTTGGCAAAGTCTGCTGTTGCCGAACGTGAAGCCCACCGACGCGGCGCAAGTCCTGGAAAATCTGACGCCATTGCACTGGCTGACCGACGTCAGCGAGCCGCTGTCCCGGCTGATCGCCTGCACCGGCTCCAGTGGCTGCGGCAAAGGCCTGGCCGATACCAAACACGACGCCCGGCGGCTGGCGACGCTGTTGCCACAGGCGCAGAACGTGCACCTGTCCGGTTGCCCGCGCTCTTGCGCTGCAGCCCATCGCACCCCGGCGACATTGCTGGCGGTCAGCCCTGGTCATTACGACCTCTATTTTCGCGATGCAGCGCTGCCGGGTTTCGGCGCGCTGCACGCACGCAACCTTACTATTGAAGCGGCCGCGACCCTGCTCGACGCCCGCTCACGGAGCCCCCTTGATGCTTGATTACATCCGCGACGGTCAGGAGATCTATCGCAACTCCTTCGCGATCATTCGCAGCGAGGCCAATCTGGCACGCATCCCGGCCGATCTGGAAAAACTCGCGGTGCGGGTGATCCACGCCTGCGGCATGGTCGAGGCCATTGACGGTCTGCAATTTTCCGAAGGTGCCGGCAAGGCCGGGCGCGATGCACTGGCAGCCGGCGCGCCGATCCTGTGTGATGCGCGGATGGTTTCCGAAGGCGTGACCCGTGCCCGTCTGCCGGCGAACAATCAAGTGATCTGCACCCTGCGCGATGACAGCGTGCCGGAGCTGGCCCGTGAGTTGGGCAACACCCGTTCGGCGGCGGCGCTGGAGTTGTGGCGTCCACACCTGGAAGGCAGCGTGGTGGTGATCGGCAACGCGCCGACCGCACTGTTTTACCTGCTGGAAATGCTCGACGCCGGCGCACCGAAACCGGCGCTTATCCTCGGCTTCCCGGTGGGCTTCGTCGGCGCCGCCGAATCGAAAGCGGCGCTGGCGGCTGACAGTCGCGGCGTACCGTTCGTGATCATGCAAGGCCGGCTCGGCGGCAGCGCCATGGCTGCCGCCGCAGTCAATGCCCTCGCCACGGAGATCGAATGATGCAGGCCAAAGGACGTCTGATCGGCCTCGGTGTGGGCCCCGGTGATCCGGAACTGATCACCGTCAAAGCCCTGCGTCTGTTGCGCGAGTCGCCAGTGGTGGCGTACTTCGTTGCCAAGGGCAAGAAAGGCAACGCGTTCGGCATCATCGAAGCGCATCTGCAGGATGCGCAGAATCTGCTGCCGCTGGTGTACCCGGTGACCACCGAAGTGCTGCCGGCGCCGCTGTCCTACGAGCAAGTGATCAGCGATTTCTACGATGAAGCCGCCGAGACCGTGGCTGCGCATCTGGACGCCGGCCGTGATGTGGCGGTGATCTGCGAAGGCGACCCGTTCTTTTACGGCTCCTATATGTATCTGCACGATCGGTTGTCCACGCGCTATGAAGCCGAAGTGGTGCCGGGCGTGTGCTCGATGCTTGGCGGCGCCTCGGTGCTCGGCGCGCCGCTGGTGTATCGCAACCAGAGCCTGTCGGTGCTTTCCGGCGTGCTGCCGCACGAGGATCTGAAGCGACGCCTGGCCGACGCCGATGCAGCGGTGATCATGAAGCTGGGGCGCAACTTTCCCAAAGTTCGTGCGGTGCTCGAAGAGCTCGGTCTGGCCGAGCGTGCGCTGTACGTCGAACGCGCGACCATGGCCAATCAGAAGATCGTGCCGCTGGATCAGGTCGAGCCGATGTCCTCGCCGTACTTCTCGCTGATCATCGTCCCGGGCGAACGGTGGCAAGGTTGATGACGCCATCCACACCGGCCATTGTCATCCTCGGACAGGGCGCGCTTGCCACCGCGCGGCGGATCCAGCAGCTGTATCCGACGGCGCAGATCCACGGCCTCGCCGGACGCGTTGAAGGCGCCGACTGCACCTATCAGGAGTTCGGCGCGACGCTGCGTGAGTTGTATCAGCAGGACACGCCGATCATTGCCCTGTGCGCGGCCGGCATTGTCATCCGCACCCTGGCGCCGGTGCTGCTGGAGAAGGGTGCCGAGCCTGCGGTGCTCGCCGTGGCCGAAGACGGCAGCGCCGTGGTGCCGCTGCTCGGCGGCCTCGGCGGGGTGAACGTCATGGCCCGGGAAATCGGTGCCGCATTGCAAGTCGCGGCGGCGATCACCACCAGTGGCGAGTTGCGCTTTGGCACTTGTCTGCTCAATCCACCCAACGGCTATGCGCTGGCTGATCTGGAGCTGGGCAAGCGTTTCGTGTCCGATCTGCTGGCCGGGCACAGCGTGCGCATCGAAGGTGCCGCGCCGTGGCTGGAGCAGGCGCAGTTGCCGCAAGACCCGCAGGCGCAGCGCTCGATTCATGTCGGCAGTGCCGAGCGTGTTGCAAGCGCCAACGAGTTGCTGATCTATCCGCGCAGCGTCGCTGTGGCGGTGAGTGCGCAGTTGGACGATCTGCCGCATGCCGTGCGCGCCGCGTTGCAGCAGGCCGGGGTTGCGCAGCAGTCGCTGGCCTGTCTGCTGGCGGCTGACACTGAAATGGCGTCGGCGAAACTGCGTGAAGCCGCCCTCGAACTGGGTGTGCCGCTGCGCTTTGTCACGGCGCAAAAAGACCTCAATGAGTTGGCTCGTCACGCACTGCCGCAGGCCTCGATCAGCAGTGCCAACGGCTTGGTGATTGCGCGCGCCGAACAGCCGCTGGACGTCGCGCAGATCGGTCGTCAACGTGGGCGCCTGGCGGTGATCGGCCTCGGCCCTGGCGCTGCCGAATTGATGGTGCCTGCGGTCAAGGCGGAACTGGCGCGGGCCACCGATGTGCTCGGTTATGAAACCTATGTGCGCATGGCCGGCCCGTTTCGCGATGATCAGGTGCAGCACTGCACCGACAATCGCGAAGAAATGCAGCGTGCCCGCCACGCCTTCCGGCTGGCGGCCGAGGGCCGTTCGGTGATCGTGGTCTCGTCCGGCGACCCCGGAGTGTTCGCCATGGCCGCAGCGGTGCTCGAAGCATTGCACGAGTCGACCGATCCAGCCTGGCACAGCGTCGAGCTGGAAATCCTGCCGGGGGTGTCCGCTTCGCTCGCCACGGCCGCACAAGCAGGCGCGCCACTGGGACATGACTTCTGCGTGATGTCGCTGTCGGACAACCTCAAACCGTGGTCGATCATTGAAAAGCGTCTGGATCTGGCGGCCGAGGCCGATCTGGCGCTGGCCTTCTACAACCCGATCTCCCGCGCGCGTCCCTGGCAATTGGGGCGCGCGCTGGAAATCGTCGCGCAACATCGCACTGCGGCGACGCCCGTGGTATTGGGGCGCGACATCGGTCGTCCGGGGCAGACCCTGCGCGTGACGACACTGGGGCAACTGACCCCGGATCAGGTGGACATGCGCACCATGGTGCTGGTTGGTTCTTCAACGACGTGCACCTTTCCCAAGGCTGAAGGTGGCGAGTGGGTCTACACGCCGCGCTGGTACGGCGAAAAACCGCAGGCATGAAGGAGTGGCGAGAGAGAAACCTCTCTTGCCATGCGCATTTTTCCGCGCGATTGTTTCCGGATCTGACCGCGTCATATTGTTCAACGGGACTTGTAGGATCGGCTCCGCTTTTGCGTGGGAGTATTCTCGTTGGTTACATTCTGTTCGACTTATCTTGAATGCTGATAAACAGACCTGAATTTCCAGTTCTGATAATGTCGCGTTCTGCTCAGGTATGTTTGATTTGTACATTGATTATCGAAATAACTGGTTGCTGTTACATGCGCTATCAGTTGCTTTTTAGTGGTCGATTTTGACATGTGTTGAAAGTTTTGAAGTTTGAGCTCCGATTTGTCAGAAGTTAGTTTGCTCTCCATGCAGGTGCCAGCGGGCACTCGTTAATGGTCAGGGCAAAGGAGAAACTTTCATGCAGGATCGAAGACCTCAAGACGCCAGCGGTTTTGTCAAATTCATCAACTTGTTCAAACAGGCTGATCTGGAACAGGCCATGTCGGCGCACCGCAATAGTGATTCTTATCAGTCAGTGTTGCGTTATTACTTTGCCTGTATCGGCTTACTCGATTCACCACGACTGATCGAGCCCTTGGCACTGCTCAAACAGTCGATCGGCCAGTTGATTGGTGCCCCACGCGAACACCAGCCTGATAGCCAGCCTGCACGGTTATTGCGTATCTATGACAGCATTCAAGCCTTCGAAACCCGGTTGCAAAACAGTTTGGCTTACGCGAAGAGCACCCCGACTGCCGTGCCCAGGAATCTGCACTTTGTCTGGCTCGGTGGTGGAGTGGGCGAGATACAGCGTGACTACCTCAACCTCTGGAAACAGGTGCTGAACGGGCAAGGTTACAGTCTGCATCTCTGGTATGACAGCGACGCGTTGTTGGCCTGGCAAACCAACAAGCTGATCGTCGAGGCGGCCAAGGCTGACGCCCTGCAACAGGATGGCAGCGACAGTGTTTCCACAGACCAGCTGAGCACGCTGTACGAAGAACGGGCCATCGTCCTTAAACAACAGATGTCCATGCACATCGATGCCGCATTGGCGCAGGGACTTTCAGCCGATGAAGCACGGATCGATCTGTTGGCTCGCGCCTATGGGCAGGACGCCGCGCAACTGGAGACGTTGATCGAGCAAAACCGCCGCAGTCTGCTCGAGCTCGCAGGAGGCGACCTGCAGTTGCGCGATTTGAACGCCCTGGATACTCCGCTGCAGTTGCAGGATATCTACGAGCGCGAAATCCGGTTGCGCGGCAATCTGGCCGCTGCTTCCGATGTGGTGCGCGCCGAGGCCCTGTACGATGAGGGCGGCGGTTATGCCGATGTTGATAATCTGCCGCCACTGGTCAAGACCCTGGGCGGCGTTGATATCAGCGGGTTTGACCCCCGGGCACGCGTTGGCGTTCTGCAACTGCTGCTCGATCACAATCGGCACTGGATGCCTGCACGCGAGGCGCTGCGCCACCAGTACACTGATTATCTGGCAAGCATTCCCGAGCAACACCGCGCCGCGCTTGAGACGTTTGCCCGGCAGCAACCGGCGCTGAATGAAGTGTTCCAGGCGCCAGCCGAGCTGCTCGTGCGCCCACAGGACTTGCGAGCAGTTGCTGTGCAGGGCTCTCTGAGCAATTCCTTTCTGATGGCCCATGCCCGATCGCCGATGCTCAAAAGCGTGATCGACCGGTTTCGCTTCAACTATGACTTCATCGACCTGACGGCTCGACTGGCGGCCACGCGCGGTGTTGCGCTGAGCGATTTCCACGGCATGTCGACGCTTGCGCGCGAGGTATTCGAGGAAAACTGCGGGCCCATTTCTGCTCTGTCCTCGATCGAAGGTTCTACGGCTAACGAACTGATTCTGGCGGTCGCCGGGCATTTTGAAGACGGCATCCGTCCGCAGAGCGAATGGACGATTTTTCTGACTGGCCCGACCGCGATGCGTGCTGGCATGCGCGATTATGAGCGGCACAACTTCGTCCCGCGTGAAGATGAGACCGTGCGCCTCGAGACTGCCATAGAACCGCTCTGGATGATCAATGACAAGACCGAGGAGGAGCAGGATCACTCTTGGAAAGACAACGCCGGCGATGACGAACAATGGGTCATCGACGAGCAGCAGCGTTGGCGACAAGGACGCTTCAGTGTCCGTTACAACGGTGATGTTGCAGCCTTGCTCAAGCAGCAGACTGTGACGTTCGAAGAGGGTTGGCCGATCATCGAGGGGCGGCCGGTGCTGCTGACGGAGGTCTTGCAAGGAATGATCGACCGACTCGGTGCACCGTTCCTGGCGGCGATGAGGCAAGGTCATAACGGTCCGCTGATTTTTCCCGCAGGGCCGGGGCTGGGTTTCGATGAACGTCAGGCCATCAAGGCCCAGCCTGTCAACTTGCAAGCTCCGGCGTCGCTCAGCGATACGCGGATTCAGGGACTGGCGCTGGATGAGTTGCTAAGCGGTATTGCCGAGGGTTCGCTGCAGTTCTTCCAGGTCAGCCCTTTGCAACGGGTGGTGTTGGGACAGCTGCTCGGCGCACGTTCACTGGATAACTCAAGCTTCACGCAACTTGCCGCCGAACTCGAAAACCTCGCCAACAGCGTTGCCGAGGTAGGAGCGTCGGTGCGTTATGCGGCCATTGAACGCCATCTGTATCAGCATCGGGCGCCGCAATTCATGGCCGGTCTCGCCAGCCATGTCGACCAACCGATGGTGTCGTCGGACAGCGCGTTGACGTTGAAACGAGCCGCGCTGTCGCAGGCGCATACGCTGTTTCAATGGGGGCGTCATGTTGCCCATATCCAGACCATCGCCACCCGTGAGCATCGTGAGCAGGTGATCCTGCGGCTGGGTCAGGTACTGGGGCAAATCGAGGCCAGTGACGTCAAGCTGGTGCCGCAGGATCTGTTGCTCCAGGGGCCGGGTGATCCCGGTGGCCGCTGTTACCCGCTGGCGCTGATCATGAGCGCTGCTCTGGAGCACGGCGATGCAGCGTCGCGACGTTTGCGCGAGCGATTTTTCCTGACCACTGCCGAGCCGCAGCAACCCGATTCAATGGTATTTCTGGAAGCACTCGAGGAATTGCGCGACGTGCAATTGCACGACATCGGCAAGCCGCTGGGGCGTGTCGAACTGCAGCAGCTTGGCGCAACGCTGGAAGGGTTCGCCAGCTCGCGCACGCTGATGCTCAATTCGGACAACCACGCCATGCTGGTGGCGAAAATCTACAAGGGTGAACACGCCACCTATCACTTCTATGATCCCAATTTCGGCGTGTTCGAGTTCACCCAGGCGGACCAGTTCCAGCGGGCACTGACCGACCTGTTCCAGAAGCAGGGCATGGCGAAATACTATGCGGCCTACGGCGACGCCGCCCGCCCGACGTTTGATCTGATCGAGCTGCAGGGGCAAAAGATATCGGCTCTGAACCTGTCTGGCGGATTTCATGTCGGGCAACTGCTGGAGTCCGACAATGTCCTGTCGGAACAGACGCAACGGCCGATCCGTCGGCGCCTGAGCAGTGCCCGCGGCCATTCGCTGGTCAGCAATCCGCATCTGGGACGCAGCCTGCGCGAGCTGGACAGTCACTGGTGGGGACATCAGATTGCCCTGGCGACTGACGCTTTACAGGCCTTGCATGCTTCGGCAAAACCGCTGGTGCCGGTCTTCGAAACCCTGGAGATAACGCCCACCGGCGAGTACCGGATCAACCTGATCGATCCGTCGCAGGCCGAGCATGTGGTGCAGGTGGTCAGCACCGATCATCGTCTGCTGCGCATCAGAAATTACCTGTCGGAGCAGTTTTCGGCACTTGGCACTCGAGCCGCGCCGCAGATGGCAGAGGCGGGTGCCGTTCACACCCTCAATACCGGCTTCACGATTCAGGCACTGATGAACGTCCTGCGTGGACGAGAGGGGGATGACCGCACCTTGACCACCGCCGTGCGGTTGCACGCTTACGTCAATTACGCACAACTGGTGCACGGCAATGTCACGGACGTCGCCGGCCTGATCAATCTGATCAAAACCGCACTCAATGAAGAGAAGATCATCGCCCGTACCTGTGCGCCGGTGGTGGGCGAGGCGCTGGGACATGTTGCCAACGAAGGCGTGGGCGCGGTGCTGGGGCTGGCCAATGTCGGCTTCGACATCTATCAATTGGCGACCGCGGACAATGAGATCGAGCGCGCGCAGTTCGGTACCCAATTGGCCTTCGACTCCGCCAGTCTGGCGTTGACCGCCGGTGGCCTGGGAGCCGCCACGGCGGGCGCGGCGACTGCGGCAGCCGTGCTCGGCGGGGCCGGAGTGATTCTGGGCGGATTGGCCGTGGGGGTGGCGGCCCTGGCCCAGGGGTTTGCCAGGATCGCCGAGCAGGCGCAGGAGGTCGGGCTGTTTTTCGATGATCTGGAGCGGGCCTGTCGGGGTGTCGGTTATCGGTATGACGATGGGCTTGGGGCGTGGGTCGCTCACCCCTCGCTGGTCGTCCATGGCCTGGACTTCACTCGCGCCAGGATGGTGCTCGACAGTCCGAAGGTGTATCGGCTGCGCGATCATTTCGGAGTGCCGGATTTCAATCCGGATGATCAACAGGCGCTCGATCTGCGGCGTGAACTGGGTCTGCCCGGTTACATCCGTTTTGACCCACCGCCCACGCAACTGGTTGTCCTGCCGTGCACGCCGACCACGTACTACGGTTACGAATACAAGGCGCTGCCATTCTCGACACTGCGTCACGACACCGGCTTCGATACAGCCCGCAAGCTGGAGAAGAAAGATGCGGCTGGCCAGTGGCGGTTTCTGTTTTCGTTCTATTCCTTTCCCGTGCACTACATCGTCAACCGTCTGGCACCGTCGTATCGGCCAACCGTGATCGAGGTACGGCTGGATGCCCGAGAACGTGCGCTGGCGGTGCCAATGATGCCCCCCGTCTGGCACGACAAGGTGTCGTACCGCATCGAAGGTGCGGGCGGCGCCTGTTCACTGATCCTCAATCGCGGGGTCAATGTCCAGTTGCAGTCGCCCAGCCTGCAGCTGTGCCGCTGGAATCTGCTAGCCACCTGGGCCACCGAGAGCGATGTGCGGATCGACGTCGGCGGGGTTCTTTCTGTGGCTGGCGTGCAGGTGACGTTCGACGGCAAAGGACGGCATGAGGTCATGCTCCAGCTGAATGGGCAGCAATTGTTCAAGGTCAACCGCAGTGACAGGCGACTGGACATTGTCGGGCAGAGCGCGCCAGTCGGGGAGAACGAGCAGTCGCTGCTCACGCATTACCAGATGCTGGCGCGGGAGCATCGGCTGGTGCTGCCGTACACACCGGTTCATCACTTTCCGATTCCTTTCGAGCCCGAGGGACAGCCGCGTCAAACCACAGCCTGGTACGACGCCGCCGGGGATCGCTTTCTGTACATTCGCAGTGAAGAGGTACTGGCGGCCGATGAAATGCTGCTGGCGGCGGTGGTCGGCGATTCTGCCTTTTTCTATGAGGTGCACAACTACGATATCTGGCAGGTCGACGCTGTCAGCGGTCTGCTCAAATACCGTTACCGGTTGCTGGTGATGGAGGGGCAGTGCAGCGTTCGGCGTATCGATGTCGATGCCCAAGGCGTGCTTCATATCGAACAGCAATGGCTGGGTCCCGATCAGCAAGTCACGCAGCTCAACTACCTGATCCATGAGGGCCTGCTGCAACTGGTGGCAGTTACCCGAGAGATTGACCGTGATCTGGGCCGCCGAGTGTTCGCCCACCCGACCTTGACGGATTGGTCGGTGGTGCTTGGTCACTCTTTCACGTTAGCCCCGGTGCCCGAGCGCGCAGGCGTCAGCACCGTCGACTGGCAACCGGCCGCTTACGTGTCGGTCTGCTGGGCGTTCGATCCGGACCAGCGCGACCTGGTCTGGATTCGCAGCCGTGACCTGTTGTGCATTCATCCGTTTGCCTTCGGGCATACCCGCGGCTGGGCCGATTCGATCAAGCATCTGGGTGAACTGTTGCTGCTGCCGGTCGACGATGAGCACGAGCTGTTCTTCATCTACGACCGGCGGGCGCAAAAACTGTGCAAGGTGCAACGTCGCGGGCCCGCTGGCAGCGAGCGCTGGCCGGCGCAATGGACGCATCAATGGCTGCAGCCTGATGGGCTCAATGACGTGGTGCCGGTACAGGACGGGTATCTGGCCCTGACCGACGACGGTCTGTTCTTCAACCTGAGCGCAGAGGGTGAAGTGCTGCTGGGTGGCTTGAGTGAGCGCTGGCTCAAGGGACGTGCACATTGGTGGCAAGCACTCGAATCGCTGGCGACGAAGTACCCGGTCAACAGTTTCGCCATTCTGGGTCTGCGCAACGCCGCCGGTGATCGCAGCCTGTGCGCCTGGTTTGTGGATAACCGTCTGCTGTTGTGCGACCCCGGGCATGAACGGGAAATGCGCCTGCTCGGGGTCACACCGGACAACCAGGCGGTCTGGCTGCTCGATGTCGCCAGCGGTGAGATTTGCAGTCAGCGGTTCTTCGACAGCCGGCAACTCGAGCCAGCGTTCGGCGACGGCGCACAGTTACTGGCAAGCGACGTGCTGCCCGCACCGCAGGCCGAGTGGGACGACTGGCGGTTCAGCGCCGTGCGCAATGACGGCTCCGGTCTGTGCGGGACATCGTTCGACGGCGTGTCACTCAAGCTGCGATATCAGGAAGCTGAGCGAGTCATTGGCGTCGATCATCACTGGGCAAGCGAGCACGCGGCGCATTTGCCGCAATCTCTGCAGGCATTGGTGGAGACCGCCGAGCATGAGCCCTACATCGTCGTGGAGTCCGGCGCGGGCAACCTGCAATGGTTCGACGTGGCGAATGCACAACTGATCCGGGTAGCGGGCCAGGACCTGCCGCACGATTGCGAATTGCTCGGCACTCGCCATCGGCATGTGCTGTTGCACGAGCCTCAGGCACACCGCGTGCACGTCTATCCCGGTCAGCAAAGCATCGGTCCGTTCGAATACATGCGGCGCGACGCCGAAGTGCTGGTGGTCGAGGGCCAGAGCAAGGTCGAAGACCTGTTGCCACTGATCGCTGATGACGTGAGCTGTCTGGTGTTGCGCCTGGGGCAGGGCGGCGTGACGTATCACCTGTCGAGGGCCTGCTGGCTGCGGCTGGATTCAGTGATCGTCGATTGCCGTCACCCGCTGGGCGAGGTCCCGGCAATTCCCGGCAAGCTGGTCTGGGCGCTGGACGCACCGCAAACACTGCAACTGTCGTTCGTCGACGAGCACTTGCTGATCGTCGATCCGGATCGCCAGCACAGCCTGATCCTGCGGGATGTGTGCTCGGTGGATCCGGCGATGCGTGGCGACGTCTTCCTCGGGTTCGAGGGCGGGCGTTCCCATGCGGTATCGAGTCTGGTGCAGAGGCTGCGGGAAATCGTCGGAGCCGATGATGCCGACGGTGGTGCAACGCTTGCGCAGTTGCTGAGCGCTGTGCCGGCGTAAAACAGAAGGGCAGCTGAAAAGGCCTGCGCAGACTACTGCACAGGCCCTTTTCCTGATTCTGTCTCGTCCTGAATAAGGTTTACACCTTCTGACTTTCCCTCAGGACACCAGGTAGCCCTTGATCCCGGTAAAGATGATTTGCGCCGCCAGCGCACAGACGAACAACCCCATCAGCCGGCTGACGATCTGCAGGCCTTGATCGCCCAGAACCCGTTCGATGTGATTGGACAGATACAGCACCACGCCGACGGTGAAACTGGCCAGGGTGATGCTCATGATCGCGGTCAGTTTGTCGTCCCAGTGCGGCTGGCTGACGCCCATCACCAGCAGGGCACCGATGGTGCCGGGGCCGACGGTCAGCGGGATGGTCAGCGGAACGATCGTTACGTCCTGCTGCACGTTGTCACTCTGCACCACCGGCTTACCCTGGGCCATGCCCAGCGCCGAGATGAACAGCACGCTGCCAGCACCGATGCGGAATGCGTCCGCAGTGATCCCGAACACATCGAAAATCACCCGTCCGAACAGGTACAGCAGGACGCTGGAGACCAGCGTGGCAATCGCCACTTTCCAGGCCAGGCGCCGCTGTTCCTTGCGCGAGTAGCCCCGGGTCAGGCTGATGAAGCAGGACAACACGAAGAACGGGCTGTAGAGCACCAGCATCTTCAGGTAAACGCTGAATAACACGTGGAGCATGAGGGCGGCTCGCATCCGGAGAGGGGTGGCAGCGAGTCTATCAGTCGCTTAGTTGCTTGTGTGCGCAGAAGATGCTGCGCACGGCAGCTCATTTTTCCGGATTTTATTTTGATCGTTGTGTTGTTGTCGTTTGTTAGTTGTTTTTGTTGTTTGGATATGATGTTACAGATTCGGGTTTGTGGTTGTATGTTTGTTTGGTTATTGTTTTATCGCAAGTTCAAGAGGAACTTGTCAGATAATTAATAAGGATTTTATTGTGCATAATCAAGCTGTTCGTGAAAGTTATATTGCTTCTTGTGTTAAAGCGATTGAAGAGTGTGAGATCGACGACCGGTTGGTTATTCGTCCTCGCGCCCTGATGGCTGTAGGGGACGACGTAGAAGCACCGTCGAAGGGTTCTGTTGTGGGAGAAGGTTCGCTGGGCTTTGCGGGCGGAATCAGCGCCCAAAACCGATCCGATGCGGAAAACGCCTTCCTCTTTGCCACGCTTGCAGCCAACAAACAATACCCGGCCGAAGAGCAGGGTAAGGAGTGGTATCTGCGTTTTCGTGAGGTGATGACCCAGGCCGGCTGGACGCCAGTCACCAAGTATTACAGCAACCTGGACGTCGCGGGCACCAGCGTGCGTATGGATAAGCTGGTACTGGAAATTCTCGGCTCCGTGATTGCCGGCGCTGCACTGCCAGGCCCGGCTACGGCGTTGATGCTCAAGGTGGCGGGAGATGCGATTGCCGCCCTGCAAAAGCGTGATACTGCTGCGCTGACGGTTTATGAGCGCAATCTGCTGCAACACGGTGTGGGTGGAATTTCCGCGGGTGCGTGCGTTGAAGTCAACGGTGAGGCGATCATGGCCCTGGGCGCCGTACGTTTCCAGCGCAAGAATACGTCTACCAAAGTGCTGTTTGTCGACGTCGACGTGCGTAATGTAAACCTGTATCGAGGCGAAACGGTATTTGTCAAAAACACATTAAAAGCGGACTTGGTTCGTGAAAATATTAAAAATAAACTCATCGCTCACAGTGACAAGATTGTCGATATTGAAATTTGATTGATCAAAAAAAGGCAGCCGGTTTCGGCTGCCTTTTTTGTTATCGGGAGCGTTGGTATGAATGGCGAATATTCAGTATTGATTGTTGGCGGCGCCGTTGTGCTGATTCCGGCAACGGATGAGCTGGCGCACTATGACGATTTGATCGAGTGCCTGTTGCTGGCGCAATTGGCGGCCAATAAAAAAATCGAAAAGACGGCGGAGATCGACTGGTATGGCGCGTATGTGCAGTTGCTGGATAACTATTGGCTGCGCCACTCCAGAACTCGACGGCAATGGTCCATCGGAAAGGATAATGTCGAGTCGCTAGGTGATTGGGTCATCGCCGCGATGTTCAGCGACGCTGTGGATAACAGCGGCGCTGCATCTGTAGCGCTGCGACGTCTGGCAGGCCTGTCCGGCACCGAGTCGGCCATGGTTTTGCTGCGCAGGCACATCCAGAAGAGCATCCTGGCGTCCGAGTCCGAAGATGGGCTTGCGTCCGCCACGGCTGTGCGCCTGCTGGTGGTCGTCGCGAACACGCCGACCTCCTTGACCAGTGTCTATCTTGAGCTTGCGACTGATCGGGTGCTTGGCGGCAACCCCCTGGCCGAGCTGTTTCAGGCCGAGGATGTGCGCGGCGACGTGTGTATGCGTTACGCCGGCGCCTACTTGTCTGAGACCCTCTATGCTCCGGCACGCGCCGCCGTTGCTCTGAAAATCAGGGACAGGTTGAAGGACAACGTTGTGCGGTTGACGTTGCCCGATGAAGGGGCAGTCAGGCAGCTTTGCGCAGCCGATTGAGGCGCAACCGGGCAGGCCTTCTCAGAAGGTCGAGGCCGTGCGGTTCTGCTGATCGCGCTGGGCTACCCAATGTTCGATCAGCTCGCGCAGTTGCGACAGTTCCACCGGTTTGGCCATGTGCCCGTCCATTCCGGCCTGGCGCGCACGTTCCTTGTGTTCGGCGAGGATGTGCGCGGTCAGCGCGACGATCGGTGTGCGGATGCGCTGATTGCTGACTTCCCAGGCACGCAATTGCTGGGTCGCCGAGAAGCCGTCGAGGATCGGCATTTCGCAGTCCATCAGCACCAGATCGTAACGCTGGGCCTTCATCGCCTGCAGGGCTTCTTCGCCGTTGCTGGCGGTGTCTGGTTGCAGGTTGAGTTTGCCGAGCATGCCGCGAATCACTTTGGTCGAAATCGTGTTGTCCTCAGCGACGAGGATGCGGAAGTCGCTTGGTACCTTGGCTGCCGTGGCCGGTGTGAGCACTTGTGGCTGAAACACCACCTGACCCTTGTTGCGCTGGTTCAGCTCATCGGCGAGGGTGGTCTTGAGCGTATAGCCGGCCACCGGTTTGGCGAGGATGCGCTTGATCCCCGAATTGCGCGCGATGATCTTGCTCGGCGCGTTGCTGATGCCGGTGAGCATGATCAACAGGATGTCGTGATTGAGGCTCGGGTCTTCCTTGATCTTGGCCGCCAGTTGCATGCCGGTCATGCCGGGCATGTTCTGGTCCAGCAGCACCACATCGAAGTAGTCGCGCAGGTGCGCCTTGGTGCGCAGCAGCGCCAGCGCTTCCTTGCCCGATGGTACGGCGCTGACGTTCAGGCCCCAGGCGCTGCATTGCTGCACCAGCACCTTGCGGCAGGTGTCGTTGTCGTCCACCACCAGCACCCGCGCACCTTGCAACGGGCCGTCGAGGTCGGAGGTCGGGTGTTCGAGGCGATCCGGATCCAGCGGCAGGGTCAGCCATAAGGTGCTGCCCTGATTGGTGCCGCTCTTGATCCCGAACTCGCCGTGCATCAGGCGGATCAGTTGCCGGGCAATCACCAGCCCGAGATTGCCGCCCAGACGGTTGGCCGAGAGGAAGTGTTTGCTGTGCAGTTCGGCGTGCAGCAACGCATCGCGCTCTTCCGCCTCCATCGGCTGGCCGCTGTCCTGCACGGCGATGCGCAGGCGCGGTTTGACGCTGCGCTCGTCGAGGGCGACGACGATCAGCACTTCGCCTTCGTCGGTTTTCTTCAGGGCGTTTTCCAGCAGGCTCAGCAGGGTCTGGCGCAAGCGGGTCGGGTCGCCGCTGATGACGCGCGGCACCTGCGGCTGAATGAAGCTGATCAGCTCGACGTTCTGCTGTTCGGCCTTGGCCCGATAGATGCTCAGGCAGTCGTCGATCAGCGCGTTGAGGTCGAACTGCACATCGTCCAGTTCGATCTGCCCGGACTCGAGCTTGGAGATGTCGAGGATCTCGTTGATCAATGTCAGCAATTCGTTGCCGGCGCTGTGGATGGTTTGCACGTAATCGCGCTGCTTGACCGACAGTGGCGTACCCAGCAGCAGTTCGGTCATGCCCAGCACGCCGTTCATCGGGGTGCGGATTTCGTGGCTGATCTTGGCGAGGAATTCGGCCTTGGCGTTGATCTCGGCATTGCTCGCGGCAAGATCGCGGCTGATGCTGAACCGGCTTTCGGTGATGCTGCGCTGGCGTTCACCCAAGGCGATGCTCATCAGCAAGCCACTGATGCAGATGAAACCCATCAGGGTCATGATCAGGCCTTGCGGTGCCACCAGGGTCAGCCCCAGCAGGGCCGGCAAAATGATCAGCGTACCGATGTTGAACACCACCATCCCGGCAACGAACAGCCGCGCCGGACGGTAGCCCTTCTGCCAGTGATAGAAGCCGACCAGCAACATGCTCAGACCGGCCAGCGCCACCAGCGCGTAGGTGATGATGTTCAGCGGCAGGGTGTTGACGAACAACAGCAGCAGGCTGCAGATCACAATAAACAGAATGTCGCCCAGCAACAGTTTGTTCAGCGGGTGCGGGCCGAGCGGGGCGAAGAAGCGCAGGGCGAACATCAGCCCGGCCGGGGCGGTCAGCAGCAACGCCAGATAAGCGCCCGGGGTCTGGATCGCGTGCCAGTTCGGCAACCACGGGCCGGCGAGGTTGAGCAACAGCAATAGACTCAGGCCCAGCAGTCCTTCGCAGACCGCCAGCCATAGGCTGCTGCGCGAGCGCGAGTAGGCGTAGCGCACGATGTTGTGCAGCAGCAACATGCCGAGGCAGCCGAACAGCAGACCGAAGATCAGCGTCTGGTTCTGGTTGGCGGCACTCATCACCGCCGATTGCAGGGTGATGTGCGGGCGTAGCTGATGGTCGGAAACCATCCGCAGATAGACGTCGAGGGATTTGTCACTTTGCGGCAGTGGTAGCAGGAAATCGCTGCTTGGGAGCGGCCGTTCGACCTGCGGCTGGCGGGTGCCGGAGGTGCGTTGCTCGATCAGCTTGTCGCCGTCCAGCACGTAGAGGCTGAGGTTGGACAGGTCCGGGGCGAAGATTCGCAGCACCTGCTCGTGCTTGCCCGGGGCCAGTTTGAAGCGCAGCCAGAGTGCACCATCGGGCTCGGCCGCCGTGAGGCGATCCAGTTCGATAGGGCTGAATTGATTGGTGTAGCGCGCCGAGCGGATGTCGCTCAGTT
Source organism: Pseudomonas sp. HOU2 (assembly GCF_040729435.1). NCBI lineage: Bacteria > Pseudomonadati > Pseudomonadota > Gammaproteobacteria > Pseudomonadales > Pseudomonadaceae > Pseudomonas > Pseudomonas sp. HOU2. The sequence goes on from NZ_CP160398.1 coordinate 4,048,608, forward strand.
GCAGATTGCCCTGATCGTCAAGCAATACCGACCAGCCACTGCCTTGCGCGGCCATAGCCGGAAGCATGCAGAACAAGGTCAGCAACGTGACGGTGAAACTTATGGCAATCCTGAGCCAGCGCACGGCGAAATCCCTTCGTAGGTTGATGCCAGAATATAACGATGCGCGGCGGCGGAACAGCCCGGCGAGGGACTGCATCCCGCGCCGGACGTGAAGGACAGCTTATTCCTGGGTTTCGCCACGTTCACGGGCAATGGCGCGGTAGCCAATGTCCTTGCGGTAGAAGCAGCCTGCCCAGTCGATGGCGGCGGCCAGCTTGTAGGCTTGCTGCTGGGCTTCGCTGACGCTGGCGCCCATGGCGGTGGCGCAGAGTACGCGACCACCGGCCGTCACCACCTTGCCATCCTTCAGGGCAGTACCGGCGTGGAAGACTTTGCCTTCCAGGCCTGCGGCTGCGTCCAGACCGTTGATCACCGCGCCCTTGGCGTAGTCGCCCGGGTAGCCGCCGGCGGCCAGCACGATGCCGACGCTCGGGCGTGGATCCCACTGGGCTTCCACCTTGTCCAGCGCTTGCGCCAGAGCGGCTTCGACCAGCAGCACCAGGCTCGACTGCAGACGCAGCATCACCGGTTGGGTCTCCGGGTCGCCGAAGCGGCAGTTGAATTCGATGACTTTCGGGTTGCCGGCCTTGTCGATCATCAGACCGGCGTAGAGGAAGCCGGTGTAGACGTTGCCTTCTTCGGCCATGCCGCGCACGGTCGGCCAGATCACCTGATCCATCACGCGCTGGTGCACGTCGGCGGTGACCACCGGGGCAGGGGAGTAGGCACCCATGCCGCCGGTGTTCGGGCCGCTGTCGCCGTCGCCAACACGTTTGTGGTCCTGGCTGGTGGCCATCGGCAGGACGTTCTTGCCGTCGACCATGACGATGAACGAGGCTTCTTCGCCGTCGAGGAATTCTTCGATCACCACGCGAGAACCGGCATCACCGAAGGCGTTGCCGGCGAGCATGTCGCGCACGGCGTCTTCGGCTTCGGCCAGGGTCATGGCAACGATCACGCCTTTACCGGCGGCCAGGCCATCGGCCTTGATCACAATCGGTGCGCCTTTTTCACGCAGGTAAGCCAGGGCCGGCTCGATCTCGGTGAAGTTCTGGTAGTCGGCGGTCGGGATCTTGTGACGCGCGAGGAAATCCTTGGTGAAGGCTTTCGAGCCTTCCAGCTGTGCAGCGCCGGCGGTCGGGCCGAAGCAGTCCAGGCCACGGGAGCGGAACAGATCGACCACGCCTGCCACCAGCGGCACTTCCGGGCCGACGATGGTCAGGGAAACGTTTTTCTCGGCAAAGTCGGCCAGTTGCTCAAGGGCCAGCACGTCGATGGCGACGTTCTCGCACTTGGCTTCAATCGCGGTACCGGCGTTGCCCGGTGCGACGAAAACCTTCTGTACGCGCGGATCCTGAGCCACTTTCCAGGCCAGGGCGTGTTCACGGCCACCGCTGCCAATGATCAAAACATTCATTTCAAAAACCTCGGATGACGCTAATTCTGTTGAGCGCTGCAAGGGCGCTTTTCTGTGGGAGCTGGCTTGCCAGCGATGCAGGCGACTCGGTTCATCAGTTGGACCGAGGGGATGCTATCGCTGGCAAGCCAGCTCCCACATTTGGATCGAGTGGAATCAGTGACGGAAGTGGCGCATGCCCGTAAAGACCATGGCGATGCCGGCTTCATCAGCAGCAGCAATCACCTCGGCATCACGCATCGAGCCGCCTGGCTGGATCACCGCGGTGATACCGACCTTGGCCGCGTTGTCCAGACCGTCGCGGAACGGGAAGAACGCGTCCGAGGCCATCACCGAACCGGCCACTTGCAGACCGGCGTGCTCAGCCTTGATCGCGGCGATACGCGCGGAGTTTACGCGGCTCATCTGGCCGGCGCCGACACCGATGGTCTGACGGTTCTTGGCGTAGACGATGGCGTTGGACTTGACGTACTTGGCGACTTTCCAGGCGAAGATCAGGTCGTGGATTTCCTGTTCGGTCGGTGCACGCTTGGTCACCACCTTCAGGTCATCGGCGCCGATCATGCCGATGTCGCGGCTCTGCACCAGCAGGCCACCGTTGACGCGTTTGTAGTCCCAGGCCGGAGCGCGGTCCGCCGACCACTCGCCACAGGCCAGCAGGCGCACGTTGGCTTTGGCGGCGACGATGGCGCGAGCCTTTTCGCTAACGCTTGGGGCAATGATCACTTCCACGAACTGACGCTCGACGATCGCCTTGGCGGTCTCGGCATCCAGTTCACGGTTGAAGGCGATGATGCCGCCGAAAGCCGATTCGGTGTCGGTGGCGTAGGCCAGTTCGTAGGCCTGACGTATGCCGCCCTCGGCGTCCGGGCTTACGGCCACGCCGCACGGGTTGGCGTGCTTGACGATCACGCAGGCCGGCTTGACGAAGCTTTTTACGCATTCCAGCGCGGCGTCGGTGTCGGCCACGTTGTTGTACGACAGCTCCTTGCCTTGCAGTTGGGTCGCGGTGGCGATGCCGACTTCGGCTGGTTTGGCTTCCACGTAGAACGCCGCGCTCTGGTGCGGGTTCTCGCCGTAGCGCATTTCCTGAGCCTTGATGAACTGGCTGTTGAAGGTGCGCGGGAATTCGCTGCGACCTTCGGTGCTCAGCACGTCGGCAGCCTGATTCACGGTGCCCATGTAGTTGGCGATCATGCCGTCGTAGGCGGCGGTGTGTTCGAAGGCCTTGAGCATCAGGTCGAAACGCTGAGCGTAGGTCAGGCCGCCGGCCTTGAGGTTTTGAAGAACGCTGGCGTAATCGCTGGCATTCACCACGATCGCTACGTCTTTATGGTTTTTCGCTGCCGAACGGACCATGGTCGGGCCGCCGATGTCGATGTTCTCGATCGCGGTCGGCAGGTCGCAGCCTGGCTTGCTGATGGTGGCTTCGAACGGATAGAGGTTGACCGCAACCAGGTCGATCGGCTTGATGCCGTGCTCGTTCATGATCGCGTCGTCGATACCGCGACGACCGAGGATCCCGCCGTGGATTTTCGGGTGCAGGGTTTTCACCCGACCGTCCATCATTTCCGCGAAGCCGGTGTAATCCGCGACTTCCACTGCGGCAACACCGTTGTCGCGCAGCAGCTTGAACGTCCCGCCGGTGGAGAGGATCTCGACGCCGAGGGCTTCAAGCTCCTTGGCGAATTCGAGGATCCCGGTCTTGTCGGAAACGCTGATCAAGGCGCGGCGGATCGGCAGGCGGGTAGTCTGGTCGGTCATCTCAATTTCCATCAAAAGCAAAGGAAGTCAGCAAAAAAGGCGACCGGTTTTACGCGGGCGCCTTTCTGGTTTGATTGAATGCTTACAGCAGATCGTACTGCTTGAGTTTCTTGCGCAGCGTGCCGCGGTTGAGTCCCAGCAGCTCACTGGCCTTGGTCTGGTTGCCCTTGACGTAGTTCATCACGCTTTCGAGCAGGGGAGCCTCGACTTCGGAGAGCACCAGGTTGTACACATCCGTGACGGACGCGCCCTCAAGGTGGGCGAAATAATTGTGCAGCGCCTTCTCGACACTCCCGCGAAGGGTCTGACCTTCTTCGCTCGGGGTATTGAGGTGCTGTTTCAAATTCACGTTGTCGCTCACGGGTGCTGTTCCACTCACTAAAGTCTCGGTCATCATCGTCATGCGGCCACCCCTTCTTCGTCCCCTGTCAGGCTCTTGTAACGCTCGGCGAAGAACTCCCGAACGTTGGCGCATTGTGTTTCCGTACCATCCAAACGATTGAAGTGGGCGCGAAACTCCCTGGCGCCCGGCAAGGTTGCGAGATACCAGCCCACATGCTTGCGGGCAATGCGCACGCCCATCACATCCCCATAGAAGGCGTGAAGTGCGGCCAGATGCTCCAGCAGGATGCGTTCCACTTCGCTCAGTTCCGGCGCCGGCAATTTCTCGCCGGTACGCAGGAAGTGTTCGATCTCGCGAAAAATCCATGGCCGCCCCTGGGCAGCCCGGCCTATCAGCAGGCCATCGGCACCGGTCGCGTCAAGCACGTAACGGGCCTTTTCCGGCGAATCGATATCGCCATTGGCGAACACCGGCATCGACACCGCCTGCTTGATCGCGGCAATCGTGTCGTACTCGGCTTCACCGGTGTACAGATCGGCGCGAGTGCGGCCATGCACTGCCAGCGCGGTGATCCCGGCCTGCTCGGCGATCTTCGCCACGGTCAGGCCGTTCTTGTTGTCGCGATCCCATCCGGTGCGGATCTTCAGGGTCACCGGCACATCCACTGCAGCGACGACGGCCTGCAGGATCTCGGTCACCAGTGCTTCGTCTTTCAATAACGCGGAGCCGGCGGCCTTGTTGCAGACCTTCTTTGCCGGGCAACCCATGTTGATATCAATAATCTGTGCGCCCAGTTCGACGTTGGCCCGTGCCGCGTCCGCCAGCATCTGCGCATCGCCACCGGCAATCTGCACCGAGCGTGGCTCGGGATCGCCTTCGTGGATCATGCGCATGCGCGACTTGCGGGTATTCCACAGGCTCATGTCACTGGTGACCATTTCCGAGACTACAAGCCCTGCGCCCAGACGCTTGCACAGCTGACGAAAGGGCTGGTCGGTGACGCCCGCCATCGGGGCGAGAATCAAACCGTTCTGCAATGTATATGGGCCGATGCGTACCGCCGACATAGGACTTCCCTGAAGTGGGGCCGGATCATGAGAGTTCGAAAAAGGGTTGGCATGATACCCGCTCTCGATGACTGGATAAAGGCTGAATTGAACAAAATCTGAACAGTTATTCTGTTATTGCCAGCGGTTTGGTTGCCGCGGGCGCAGTCAGAAAACTGCCGTCAAACCTGAAGCGGTGAAGCGATTCACTCGGGCGAGTGGAAACTCAGGCTGTAATTCACCGCTTTGGGGCCTGGATCGAGGATATCCAGCGCGATGTGGATCGGCGTCTGCGGCGGCATTTCCGCCATCCCCTCGAGGTCGCCGTTGAGGTATTCGCCGGGTTTGAAGCGACGACTGGCGATCAGATGACCGTTGAGGTCAGCGAAGCGCAGCTCCAGCAACGGAAACGGCTGGGAGAACGTCGCGCGGTTATAGATGATCGCATCCACCACCAGCGCCCCGCTGAATTCCGGATGGCTACGCACCACCAGATTGCTGCTTTTGATCTTGCCGATGTCGACCTTGGACGGCACCGTGCAGCCGATCTGCGGGCAGAACTGCTGGAACCACGGGCGGTACTGATCCTGCCGCGCCAGCTCATCAAAATGATAGGCGATGTACTGACCGGCCAGAGCGGCGGCGGCGAGCAGCACCAGCAAGCCCCAGAGCAGGCGCCGGCCCCAGGGCGAGCGGCGTTTCTGCCAGTCCAGTTGCAGCGGATCGTCGGTCAGATCCTGCAGTACTTCGGCGCGCACGCCTGGTTCGGCACGCTCGCGTTTTTTGCGCAGCGGTTCGACCGAGGGCAGGTCATCTTCGTCGGGTTCGACGTTGGCGGGCAGGCGTTCACGACGGGCATTCGGATCGATCGGGTCGTGCAGGCGCAGTTGCGGGATCGGCGGTTCATCGTCCAGATCCACCGGCTCCAGCGACAGCGAAGGCTCGGTGCGCACGGTTTTCAGCGGTTCAGGTTCGACGGCATCTGGCTCGACTTCATCTTCGGGCTCGGGCAGGTGCTCATCGTCGCGGGCGCTGAACAGGCTGTCGCGCCACTCCGATTCATCGGCTTCCTGGCTGTCGCGACGCGCGCTCAGAGACTCTTCGCGCTGGCGACCGAATTCGGTGGTCGGCTGGATTTCCCGTTGTTCGAGGCGGGCCAGTTCTTCGTCCAGATCAAGACTGTCCAGATCCAGCTCGCTGGCGCTCCATTGCTTCTGGCTGATGGCGCGCGGTGCGGTCGGTTCGACGCTGGCCGGTGCTTCAACCACCGGCGGTGGCTCGCTGACCACAGGTTGAGCCTGTGCTGGCTGGACGATGGCTGGGGCCACCGGCGTCACCGCTTCCTTGCCGGCATGTTGTTCCAGCAGCTGTTTGGCGGCGTTGAACACTTGCAGGCAGGAGCCACAACGAACCACCCCACGGGCCACGCTCAATTGGGCATGGCTGACGCGGAAGCTGGTTTGGCAATGCGGGCACTGGGTGACGAAGCTGTCGGTCATGCGGCGATCCGGTTTATGCAGGCGGTCATTCTAGCGCCGACGGCCGGTGATACGCACCCAGCCATCGCGATTGGCGATTGGGTCGAGATCAAAGTCCTGCGCATAGGCGGCGGCGACTTCTTCACCTTGTTCGGCGAGGATGCCTGACAGCGCCAGGCGACCGCCGGTTTTCACCAGGCCGGACAATTGCGGCGCCAGGGAAACCAGCGGGCCGGCCAGAATGTTGGCGACCAGCACGTCGGCTTTGACCTGCGGCAGATCTTCCGGCAGGTACAGCGGGAACAGCTCATCGGCAATGTTGTTGCGCCCGGCGTTGTCACGCGAGGCTTCCAGCGCCTGCACATCGATGTCGGTGCCGACCGCTTCTTTCGCGCCGAGCAGCAGGGCGGCGATCGCCAGAATCCCCGAGCCGCAGCCGAAGTCCAGGACGTTGCAGTCTTTCAGGTCCTGACCGTCGAGCCATTCCAGGCACAGGGCGGTGGTCGGGTGGGTGCCGGTGCCGAACGCCAGGCCCGGATCCAGCAACAGATTGACCGCGTCAGGCTCGGGCGCGGCGTGCCAGCTCGGCACGATCCACAGGCGCTGACCGAAACGCATTGGCTGGAAGCCGTCCATCCAGCTGCGTTCCCAGTCCTGGTCTTCGATGACTTCGCTGTGATGCTCGGGCAGCGGACTGCCGGTCAGCAGTTCCAGATGCGCGAGCACCGGCGCAGGCTCGGTGCCGCCCTCAAACAGGGCCAGCAGGTGCGTGTGCGCCCACAGTGGGGTGGTGTTGAGTTCCGGCTCGAAGATCGGCTGATCTTCGGCGTCCATGAAGGTCACCGAAACGGCGCCGACTTCAAGGAAAGCGTCTTCGTAGGTTTCGGCTTGTTCCGGGCTGATGGCGAGACGTACTTGCAGCCAAGGCATGGCGGGCACCTTTGAAAAAATATGATTGCAGCCTAGCGGCCAGCGAGAAGCGCGCAAGTTTACGCGAGCGCAGACGATTTGTGGGAGAGACTTGAAACGCCATTCCCTTGTAGGAGTGAGCCTGCTCGCGATGGCGATGGTGCTGTCGACACATATACTGGATGTGCCGGCTTTATCGCGAGCAGGCTCACTCCTACAGGGGTTTATGTAATCTGTAGAAACAACAAAGCCGCCCGAAGGCGGCCTTGTCAGGTGCGGACGTGAAGCTTAGTGCTTCTCGCCAGCCAGCTTGTGCTCGAGGTAGTGAATGTTCACGCCCCCTTTGCAGAAGCCTTCGTCGCGGGTCAGATCACGGTGCAGCGGGATGTTGGTCTTGATCCCGTCAACCACGATCTCGTCCAGGGCATTGCGCATGCGCGCCATGGCTTCGTCGCGGGTAGCGCCGTAAGTGATCAGCTTGCCGATCAGCGAGTCGTAGTTCGGCGGAACTGCATAACCGCTGTACAGGTGCGAATCGACGCGAACGCCGTTGCCGCCTGGGGCGTGGAAATGCTTGACCGTGCCCGGGCTCGGCATGAAGGTTTTCGGGTCTTCAGCGTTGATCCGGCATTCCAGCGAGTGACCGCGGATCACCACATCATCCTGCGTGAACGACAGCTTGTTGCCAGCGGCGATGCTGAGCATCTCCTTGACGATGTCGATACCGGTGACCATTTCCGAAACCGGGTGCTCCACCTGAACACGGGTGTTCATTTCGATGAAGTAGAAACGACCGTTCTCGTACAGGAACTCGAAGGTACCAGCGCCACGGTAACCGATGTCGATGCACGCCTTGACGCAGCGAGCCAGAACTTCCTGACGCGCCTGCTCGTCGATGCCCGGTGCCGGCGCTTCTTCAAGCACCTTCTGGTGACGGCGTTGCAGCGAGCAATCGCGGTCGCCCAGATGGATCGCGTGACCTTGGCCGTCGGACAGTACCTGAACTTCGACGTGACGCGGGTTGGTCAGGAATTTTTCCAGATAGACCATCGGGTTGCCGAACGCCGCACCAGCTTCGGAGCGGGTCAGTTTCGCCGAGGCGATCAGGTCTTCTTCCTTGTGCACCACGCGCATGCCGCGACCACCACCGCCGCCGGCGGCCTTGATGATCACCGGGTAGCCGACTTCACGACCGATGCGCAGCGCCGTTTCTTCGTCTTCCGGCAGCGGGCCGTCGGAACCAGGAACGGTTGGCACGCCGGCTTCGATCATCGCGTGCTTGGCCGATACCTTGTCGCCCATCAGGCGAATGGTCTCGGCTTTCGGGCCGATGAAGGCGAAGCCGGAATTCTCGACCTGCTCGGCAAAATCGGCGTTTTCCGCGAGGAAACCGTAGCCTGGGTGAATGGCGGTAGCGCCAGTCACTTCAGCAGCAGCGATGATGGCCGGGATGTGCAGGTAGGACTGAGCGGCAGAAGCCGGGCCGATGCAGACGGATTCGTCTGCCAGACCCAGGTGCATCAGCTCTTTGTCGGCCTTGGAGTAAACGGCGACGGTCTTGATGCCCATCTCTTTGCAGGCACGCAGAATCCGCAGGGCGATCTCACCGCGGTTAGCGATCAGAACTTTTTCCAACTTCGCAGTCATCAAAGGCTCTCCGCAGTTCAAACGATGGTGAACAGCGGTTGGTCGTACTCAACCGGCTGGCCGTCTTCGACGAGGATGGATTCGATCACACCGCTGGTTTCAGCTTCGATGTGGTTCATCATCTTCATGGCTTCGACGATGCACAGGGTGTCGCCTTTCTTCACGGTCTGGCCGACTTCAACGAAGGCTGGCGAAGTTGGCGAAGATTTACGGTAGAAGGTGCCTACCATTGGCGAGCGGGCCACGGTGCCGTTCAGTGCCGGAGCAGCAGCGGCAGCTGGAGCGGCAGCAGCCACTGGAGCGGCAGCGGCGGCAGGTGCAGCGGCCGGAGCCTGCATCGGCGCCGGAGCGTAATACTGCTGAGCCGGGGTCTTGCTGTGACGGCTGATGCGTACGGACTCTTCGCCTTCCTTGATCTCGAGCTCGTCGATGCCGGACTCTTCCAGCAATTCGATCAGTTTCTTAACTTTACGGATATCCATGAATCATCAACTCCCAAGGGTCGGTCAGGGGCGTTTAACGCTTGTGGTTCAAGTCGTTGCCTGTGTTTCAAGCTGTTCTAGTGCAGCCTCCAGGGCCAGTCGGTAACCGCTGGCGCCAAGGCCGCAGATCACTCCCACCGCTACATCGGAGAAGTAAGAGTGATGGCGGAAAGGTTCGCGTTTGTGCACGTTGGACAAATGCACTTCGATGAATGGGATGCTCACTCCCAGCAGCGCGTCACGTAATGCGACACTTGTGTGTGTAAATGCTGCTGGATTGATCAGAATGAAATCCACGCCCTCACCGCGAGCGGCGTGGATGCGGTCGATCAATTCGTACTCGGCGTTGCTTTGCAGGTGCAGCAGATGATGGCCGGCTTCACGGGCGCGGCGCTCCAGATCCTGATTGATCTGCGCCAGGGTCGTTGAACCGTAGGTGCCGGGTTCGCGGGTGCCGAGCAGGTTCAGGTTGGGGCCGTGCAGCACCAGTAGCGTTGCCATCTGCGTGTTCCTTGTTATGAATGAGCAGTCGTCAGAACCCGGCGACTATGCCGCAAAGACTTTGTGACTGTCCAGTTCTCTGCAATAGCCAGCACGATGACCGATGTTTGCGCGAAATTTGTGACTGAGTGATTTGATCCGGTCACTGAGGGCAAACTGTGTAGGAGTTGCCGCAGGCTGCGATCTTTTGATCCTGGTATTTAAAAGCAAGATCAAAAGATCGCAGCCTCGTTTCACTCGACAGCTCCTACAGGGGGCCTGATCAGACGCGGAAGGCCTGCACGGCGGTATGCAGTTGCCCGCCCAATAGCAGCAGGTTCTCGCCCTGTTCGCGACCTTCGCCGATGCGCAGCAGGTTATCGCCGCCCAATTGATGAATCCGCTCGCTGTGGTCACGGATCTCGCTGACCGCGCCGCTTTGCTGGGCGGTGATGTCGGCGATGCGGATCGCCGTGTCGGAAATGGTCTGGATCGCGCCGACGATCTTGTCCAGCGCGCCGTCCGCCGCTTGTGCCTGATTGGCCGTGGCTTCGGCGTGTTCGACCTGCGCGCGCATGCCTTCGACCGATTGTCGGGCGGCGCTTTGCAGGCCGGCGATCAGCGTCTGGATTTCCGCTGTCGCACCCGCCGTGCGTTGCGCCAGTGAGCGCACTTCTTCGGCCACCACGGCAAAGCCACGGCCCATTTCCCCGGCCCGCGCCGCTTCGATCGCCGCGTTCAGGGCCAGCAGGTTGGTCTGGTCGGCAATCGAGCGGATCACCGTCAGCACGCCACCAATGGTTGCCGACTCTTCGGCCAGGTGCTCGATCATCTGCGCGTTGCCTTGCACCTCGCCGACCAGAGCATGCAGGCCGGTGAGGCTCTGGCCGATCACGGTCTGTCCGTGTTCGACGGCGAGACCCGCATGACGACTGGCATCGGCGGCCTGACGTGCATCGCCGGCGACCTGCTGAATCGTCGCTTCCAGCTCGCCCAGCGAATCGCGGATCAACGCCGTGTCGCCGGCCTGATGTTCTGCACCGCTGTGCAGGTCGTTGCTCAGTTCGGCCAGGGTGCGGCTGCTGCCGGCGACCTGTTCGGCATTGCCGCGAATCGTCCCGACCAGATTCACCAGATACGCGCGCAGGCGGTTCAGAGAAACCTCGATGTCATGCAGTTCGCGGTTGGTCTTGCCCAACTGAATGTCGCGACTGAAATCACCTTCGGCCCAGGTCGACAGCGCCGGAGCAAGGTTGGTCAGGGTTCGGGCCAGGCGCCGCTGCAAGGTGTCGATCAACAGCGCGATCAGCAGAATCAGGCCGATCATCACGCCTTGCATCAAGCGCACTTCGCTCTGGATCTGCCCGTGCTGCGCGCGCACTACCGGCTCCAGTCCGGCGATCGCCTGTTGCACGGCAGCGATCTTCAGGTGGGTCGCGGTGCTCAGCTCGGTGCGTTTCTGGATCTGCTCGCGGGTACGTGCCAGCTCCGCCGGGTAGCGACCGAGCAGGCTGTTGAGTTCGCGCTTGAGGCCAACCCCGGCGTCTTCGGCGGCGGTTTTTTCTGTGCTTTCGATGCCCATCATCGCGGCGAAATCATCACTGCCGGATTCATTCGTGGCGACCACGCCGAGCAGGGGCAGGGCGTCGATGGCCTGAGCCTGGGTGCGGATGTTGTCGACTTCGCGCTCGACGTCGACCGCCAGTTCACTGCGGCCGCTGCTGACCAGTTTGTCGCGGGCCAGCGACAGCTTGCCCAGATGCTGGGAGGCGACGAGCAGCGGCGTCAGGTACGTCGCGTTGCCGTTGGCGTAGGTGCTCAGTTGATCGAGGCTGGCGCTCAGCTCGCGTTCGGCCTGCAGCAACAATGCCTGCGGATCACCGGCCAGTTTGCCGGCCGCGAGCAGGTCGGTCTTGCTGAATTCTTCCAGGCTCGACAGGCTCGGGCGCAGGGTCTCGGCCAGTGCCGGCGGCAGTTCGCCGAGCTCCTTCTGCAGGCCGTCGATGGCCTGGCTGGCGCTGCTCAGGCGCAGGGCGTCGCCGCTGGCGAGGTAGTCCTCGACATTGCGTGCCACGTCATTCTGAAATTGCTGCGACAGACCGAGGTAGCGCTCCATCAACAGATACGGGCGCTCCAGGGCTTTTTGCGACCACCACAGCGTCGCACCGAGCGCCACGCAAACGGCGACCAGCAGCAGAGTATTGAGATTGGTGAGCAACTTCAGGCGCATGACGGCTACCAACGGCAGAAATGGTAAGCGCCTGAATTTATTGCGGTTCTGTTACAGCGTTATGACCGAATCAGTGGATTCCGATGAAAAAGTGGCACTTTGCTTTGAGTCACGCGCGGTCTGCACCCGGTTGCGTCCGGCACCTTTGGCGCGGTAAAGCGCCTCGTCGGCCTGGCTGGCCATCATCAGGCTGTCGGAATCATCGTGCATTTCCACCACGCCGGCGCTGAAGGTGCACCACAAATCCTGCGGCTGCGCCGGGTAGTGGATTTCGGCGAAGCGCTGGCGAATTTCGTCGAGCACTTTGTGCGCCGCTTCTATATCAGTGTCGGGCATGACGATGGCGAATTCTTCGCCACCATAACGGCCGATGAAGTCGGTCTTGCGCAGGCGTTGCTTGAGGAACAGCGCCAGGCTTTTGATCACCCGGTCGCCCATCGGATGGCCGTGGCTGTCGTTGACCCGTTTGAAGTGGTCGATGTCGAGCATGGCAAAGCTCAGCGGCTTGTTCTCGCGACGGGCGCGGAACGAGCAGTCTTCGAGCAATTGCAGAATGTGCGTGTGGTTATACAGGCCGGTGAGGCTGTCGCGGACCATCCGCGCCTTGAGGTTGCGCGCACGGGCGGCGCGGTTGCGCACGGTCGTAATCAGATGCCGCGGCTTGATCGGTTTGGTCAGGAAATCGTCGCCACCCTCGCTCATGGCGTCGAGCTGCTTGTCCAGATCGTCCTCGGCCGAGAGATAAATGATCGGCACGCTGACGTAGCGGTCGTTGTGGCGAATCACCTTGGCCAGTTCGGTGCCGGTGCAGGCCGGCATGTACATGTCGAGGATGATCAGATCCGGCTGGAAGTCCGCCAGTTCGGCCATTGCCTGGATCGGCTCGATCAGCGTGCGGGTGACGATCCCGGCGCTATTGAGCAGGCGCTCGGTGTGCAAGGCCTGGGCGCGGGAGTCATCGATGATCAGCACTTTATAGGGTTCGTACTGGGCAACGCAGGTCAGGACTTCGATCTTCTCCAGCAGGCTCGACGCTTCGAGGGTGCCGGTGAGAAATTCCTGGCCGCCGGCGCGCACGGCGGCGAGACGGGTCGGGGTGTCGGTTTCGTGCAGGCTGAAGAACAGCAGCGGCAGCGGCTCTTCCAGACCAATCTGAGCTTCGGCGGCCAGTTGCAGACCGACGCCGGCGCCGCTGAAGTCCACGTCCATGACAATCGCAGCGGGCAAGCGCTCGACCATCGAGGAGCGAAACGCCGCGACACTGTCCAGCGCCTGCGCGGTCAGGCCAAAAAATTCCAGCTGCTTGGCCAGTCGCTCGGCGCGGTCGTGATCCTGCAACATCACGTAGATCGGCTTGCGCAGCGGCGGCAGAAAGGTCTGGTCGAGTTGATCGCCATGGCGCAGACCGGTGCGCGACAGGCGCTGCATCAAGCGATTGAGATCGGTGATTAGGCCGCTGCTCAGGCGCCCGCGATTGGCGTCCACCGCTTCCAGCGACTGGCCGATATGACGCGCGAGTTGCGTGTGTTCGGGCTGTTCGAAACGCTCGGCAAAACGCAGCAGGCGCAGGTTGGCCTCGCTGAGTTCGGCGAGGTCGGCGGTGGACCACTCACTGCGTTGCAGGCGCTGCCATATCTCAAGAATCTGACGTGCCTGATGAATTACCCGCTGGGCAAAGTGGTGCTTGAGGCGCTCACGGCTGGGGTCTTCTGGCTCGGTCATATCCTGACTACTAGTTAGGGCGCATGCTGAGATCGACTGGTGGCTCTATGCTAGCACCTCTTTTCCCTTATATGAGTGTCGTGCGTCAATAATCTGCGGCGCTGCACAATTCAGTTTCTGACCGGGTGGTCTCGGATTGGACCTGTTCGTCGCTGAGGCTCCCGAAAACCGGGCGTGTCGTGCTGCTCAATAGGTGAAAAAGCCTTTGTGTACAACGCTGTGCTGCGCACAGGCGCTGATCTGCAAATGTCTGATTCGGGGCTAAGTGGGTGACGGTGTATCAGGGAAACCCCTAGAGAATTCGCAGTTCGATGTCGGGCCTTCCGTGGATTTTCTGCTTCTCTTCAATGGCGGGTGCCGGCCTTGGCACGTTGTTGTATGGTTGTGGTCGAACCGTTGAACCCAAGTGATTGAAAGGATATCGCCATGCTGGACTGGAAGAACCGCGCGGGCAGCGCGCCTGAACGTGCCGCCGAGCCGAAGTCGGCCACCCGCAGCTATGTGGGCGGGCTGTTGTTCAGCCGTGCGCTGGCCACGCTGATCGGCATTTATCTGCTGGTGACCATCGGCCTGGGCTGGTACTGGAGCCAGGAGCCGGCGCTGTTCCCGGTGGCACAAAACGCCCAGGCGGCTGCCGAGAAAGAAGGCAAGCAAATGGTCGTCGGCTATACCACGGTCGAAACCCTCAAGACCGTTGCCGGTACGTTGCTGAACAAACCGGGCGGCTACATTTCCAACGACCGTTTCCCGCCTGGCCTGTGGATGGACAACACGCCGAGCTGGGAATACGGCGTGCTGGTGCAGGTGCGTGACCTGACTCGCGCCCTGCGTAAAGACTTCGCCCGTTCGCAGTCGCAGTCGGCCGAGGATGCTGATCTGGCCAAGGCCGAGCCGCGTTTCAACTTCGACAACAAGAGCTGGATCCTGCCGTCGAGCGAATCGGAATATCAGGAAGGCATCAACTCCCTGAGCCGTTACCAGGCGCGCCTGTCTGATCCTACGCAGAAAAACGCCTTGTTCTACGCCCGTGCCGACAACCTCAACAACTGGCTGGGCGATGTCGGCACCCGTCTCGGTTCGCTGTCGCAACGCCTGTCCGCCAGTGTCGGCCGGGTCAAGCTCAACACCGCGCTGAAAACCGAAGTGCCGGCGGTTGGCGAAGTCCCGCAGGTTGACGAGGAAGTCGTCGAAACCCCGTGGATGCAGATCGACAACGTGTTCTACGAAGCGCGCGGTCAGGCCTGGGCGCTGTCGCACCTGTTGCGCGCCATCGAAGTCGATTTCGCCGATGTGCTGGCGAAGAAGAACGCTACGGTCAGCGTGCGTCAGATCATCCGTGAGCTGGAAGCGTCGCAGGAGCCGGTCTGGAGTCCGATGATTCTCAATGGCAGCGGCTTCGGCGTGCTGGCTAACCACTCGCTGGTCATGGCCAATTACATTTCCCGGGCCAACGCCGCAGTGATCGATCTGCGTCAATTGCTCAATCAGGGCTGAGTCATGGTCGATAGCGCCAAAGAGGCGGCGCACCGCGCCGCCTCCGATGCCGAACAGATCGCCTGGGTCGACGAGCAGGACAACCTGCTCGGCGCCCTGGTGCGGGCCGATCTGCGTGAGCGCGGGCTGATCGGGCGCGGTACCTACATCATGTTGTTCAATTCCGCTGGTGAGCTCTGCGTGCATCGACGCACCTTGAGCAAGGCGATCTATCCCGGTTACTGGGATGTGGCGGCCGGCGGCATGGTGCAGGCCGATGAGACCTACGCCGAATCGGCGGCCCGCGAGCTGGAAGAGGAATTGGGGGTGAGCGGGGTGGAACTGACCGCCCACGATCATTTCTTCTTCGAGGACACCGGCAACCGGCTGTGGTGCTCGGCGTTTTCCGCGGTGTGGGACGGCCCGCTGAAACTGCAGCCGGAAGAAGTGCTGGAAGCACGCTTTATTCCGGTCGAACAGGTATTGCTGGAAATCGGGCAAAAGCCATACTGCCCGGACTCTCTGGCAGCCTTGAAGCGCTATCTGAAGGCGCAGCAAAGCGACGTCGCAAAGAACACATAAATTGGCGCCGATTGGCTCTTAGCAATTGCGCTTTTTGCCGTTACACTGCGCGACCTTTTCAAGCTGCACCGAATGGTTTGACGTGGGCCTGAACGATTAAGGGCCTGTAGGAGCTGCCGAAGGCTGCGATCTTTTGATCTTTGAAGACCAGGATCAAAAGATCGCAGCCTCGTTTCACTCGACAGCTCCTACAGGTCGAAGTCGAGCGGTTCAACGATTTCGGTGCAGTAGCGCTGCCCCTGCCTGAGTGGGGCTTCGCGGTCGATGACCTTGCCCAAGGTCGCGATCAGTCTTTGTCCTCCCAAGAGGATTGCCGGTGGCCAAAAAAGCCGCATCCTTCGCCGCCCTTGGTGGCCTGGTATTTTCCACCGACGCAGGTCGTCATTGCCCGGAATGCAGCAAGCCGGTGGACGCCTGTATCTGCAAACAAACCGTGATCCCGGCCGGGGACGGCATTGCCCGCGTGCGTCGCGAGAGCAAGGGCCGTGGCGGCAAGACGGTGACCACCATCACCGGCGTGCCACTGGCCGAAGACGCCCTCAAGGAACTGGCGACAACGTTGAAGAAACGTTGCGGCACCGGTGGGGCGTTGAAGGACGGGATCATCGAAATCCAGGGCGATCATGTCGAGCTACTCTTGGCAGAGCTGATCAAACACGGTTTCAAAGCGAAGAAGTCCGGCGGCTAGCAGCCTCTGTGAAATCCATCTGCGGCTTGATCCGGCACTGAAGCAGTTCAGATCCGGCGTCGTCTCCATGGTTTTCACAGAGCCTGTTCATGACCGGTTTCTAAACTCCACGCGGTCAGCGCGGTCTACCGCCGCGCTGACGAACCGTCATTTTCATTCTTTAGACTGCGCCGGCCTGATATCAGGCGACGCACTATGACTTCTTTATAGGGGACTTCGATGTCCGTACGACGCACACGTAAAGACGATGGCAGCCAATGGACAGTTGCGGACAGCCGCAGTGTTTACGGGATTCGCCATTGGGGGGCCGGGTATTTCGCGATCAATGACGCCGGTCGCGTCGAAGTTCGTCCGAACGGCCCGAGCAGCTCGCCCATCGACCTGTTCGAACAAGTCGACCAACTGCGCAAGAGCGGCTTGTCCTTGCCGTTGCTGGTGCGTTTCCCCGACATCCTGCAAGACCGTGTCCGTCAGCTGACCGGTGCTTTCGACTCGAACATCGAGCGCCTGGAATACCAGAGCAAGTACACCGCGCTGTACCCGATCAAGGTCAACCAGCAGGAAGCGGTGATCGAGAACATCATCGCCACCCAGAACGTTTCCATCGGTCTGGAAGCCGGCTCCAAGCCTGAGCTGCTGGCGGTGCTGGCGCTGGCGCCGAAGGGCGGCACCATCGTCTGCAACGGTTACAAGGACCGCGAGTTCATTCGTCTGGCGCTGATGGGCCAGAAGCTCGGCCACAACGTGTTCATCGTCATCGAAAAAGAATCCGAAGTCGGTCTGGTGATCGAAGAAGCCGCCTCGCTCAAGGTCAAACCGCAGGTTGGTTTGCGCGTGCGCCTGTCGTCGCTGGCCTCCTCGAAGTGGGCGGACACCGGTGGCGAGAAATCCAAATTCGGTCTGTCGGCGGCGCAACTGCTGTCGGTGGTCGAGCGCTTCCGCGCCGCCGGCCTCGATCAGGGCATTCGTCTGCTGCACTTCCATATGGGTTCGCAGATCGCCAACCTGGCTGACTATCAGCACGGTTTCAAGGAAGCCATCCGTTACTACGGCGAGTTGCGCAACCTGGGCCTGCCGGTCGATCACATCGACGTCGGCGGCGGTCTGGGTGTCGACTACGACGGTACCCACTCGCGCAATGCCAGTTCGATCAACTACGACATGGACGACTACGCCGGTGTCGTGGTCGGTATGCTCAAGGAGTTCTGCGACGCGCAGAGCCTGCCGCATCCGCACATCTTCTCCGAAAGCGGCCGCTCGCTGACCGCGCACCACGCGATGCTGGTGGTGCAGGTGACCGACGTCGAGAAACACAACGACGACGTACCGCAGATCGAAAACAAGGAAGCGCTGCCGGAAACCGTGCAGTGGCTGGTGGATCTGCTCGGCCCGACCGACATCGAAATGGTCACCGAAACCTACTGGCGTGCCACGCACTACATGAGCGACGTGGCTTCGCAGTACGCCGACGGCAAGCTGACCCTGGCGGAAAAAGCCCTGGCCGAGCAATGCTACTTCGCTGTGTGCCGCCGCCTGCACAACTCGTTGAAGGCGCGGCAGCGTTCGCACCGTCAGGTGCTCGACGAACTCAACGACAAGCTGGCCGACAAGTACATCTGCAACTTCTCGGTGTTCCAGAGCCTGCCGGACACCTGGGCGATCGATCAGGTACTGCCGATCATCCCGCTGCATCGTCTGGACGAAGAGCCGCTGCGCCGCGCCGTGCTGCAAGATCTGACCTGCGACTCCGACGGCAAGATCAACCAGTACGTCGACGAGCAGAGCATCGAGACCAGCCTGCCGGTACACGGTCTGAATGAAGGTGAAGACTATCTGCTGGGCGTGTTCCTGGTCGGCGCCTATCAGGAAATTCTCGGCGACATGCACAACCTGTTCGGTGACACCGACTCGGTGAACATCTACCAGAACGCCGATGGCAGCGTGTACCACGCCGGTATCGAAACCCACGACACCATTGAAGACATGCTGCGTTACGTGCACTTGTCGCCGGAAGAACTGATGACCCACTACCGCGACAAGTGCGCCAGTGCCCGCATCAGTGCCAGCGAACGCACGCAGTTCCTCGATGCCTTGCGTCTGGGTCTGACCCGCTCCTCCTACCTGTCTTCCTGAGTCAGGTCTGTTGCACCGGGTTGTCTGAAATTTTCCCTCAGGCTGTGGAAAATTCGGATGACCCGGTGGGACATCTCCCAAATTTCCCGAGAAATGACTGCCTGGCACAGTCCGTAGAGTCATACGGTCTGCTTTTCGCGTAGGTCATTTCCTAAGTTGTACTTCAGCTCTCTACTCGGCCCTGGCTCTCGGCGAGAATCCCCGGCCGCCCCTCCTGTAGAGATCCGCCCATGTTCGAATCAGTCAACGAGCCGTCGTTTCGTCTCGATGTAGCGGGGCTGCCCGACCCCTTCGAGGTGCTGGCCTTTACCGGAAGTGAGGGCATCAGCGAACCCTTTGTCTTTACCATCGATCTGTTGATCGATGATCCGCAATTGAATCTGGCCGGTCTGCTGTATCGCTCGGCGTTCCTGCAGTTCGGCCCCTTGCAAAATGGCTTGAGCGGACAGTTGCAGAGTGTGGTCCAGCATGAGCACGGTGAGGGTTGCCGATTGTGTCGGGTGACCCTGGAGCCGAAGCTGAGTTGTCTGGCACTGCGTTTCAGTCAGCGGATTTTCAGCAGTCAGTGTGTGCCGCAGATCCTCGCGCAGGTGCTCAAGGAGCATGGAATCACTGGCACGCAATGCCGCTTTGATTTGCACGGCGACTACCCGGTGCGGACCTTTTGCACGCAATACCGTGAATCGGACCTGCAATTTGTACAGCGGCTGTGCGCGCAGGCACGGATTCATTACTACTTCGAACATCGTCCCAACGGACACTGTCTGGTCTTCGCCGATGATCCGGTACGGTTGCCGGTTTCTGGTGTGGCCTCTGTGGACGCCGGCGCGAGCGCGCCTTCGGTAAGACGCTGGCAGATAGAGGTGCAGGCCGCGGATGCGCACGTGCAGACCGTCGGCACCCGCAAAGCTTATGGCCACAGCGATCTGCCGAGCTTGCGCAGCGCACAGTGGCTGACGCTGACCGCGCATCCCCTGGCCGAGTGCAACCGCCGCTGGTTGCTGAGCCGGATCGAACATCGTGCCGACGCCGGCAGCGAGCCGTCTTACAGCAACCGCATCGTTGCCAGCGCCCAGGCGCCTCTGCCCATGCCGGCCAGCACTTGTGCCAGACCGCGCATGCACAGCCTGCAACGTGCCTGGGTGGTGACGGTCGACGAACCGCAGCCCGACGATCAGCGGCCGGTGGCCGTGCAATTCGACTGGGTCTATCAGGGCGAAGGCGCTGCCGCCAGCCACTGTTGGCTACCGCTCGCGGCGGCGTTGAGCGACGCGTCGCTGGCATCCTTGCGTGAAGGTGTCGAGGTGGTGGTGAGTTTTCATGAGGGCGACCCGGATCAGCCAGTGATCAGTGGCGTGCTGCAGGAACCGGTGCTGATCGAGGACTGCGCAGAGGCATTGGCACTGCCGGACGTGCTGCCGAGCGCAGGTCTGGCGCAATGGCTCAAGTCCGCCGAACCGCTGTTGCTGTTGTGCCTGATGCCCGGCGGTGGCAGTTACAACCACTGCACGGCGTCGATCTGCAGTTGTCGGCTGGTCGCCTCGCTGGATCAGGGCGCCGCCACTTGAGCGGCGTCGGGTTTGCCCAGCAGGCACAGTGGCTGTTGCTCGATGGCGCCGATACACAGCAGGCGCTGGCGACACTGCGTCAGGGCTTCGCCGGTGTACATTGCACGCGGCTGTTCGAGGGCACCGAGTTTCAGGCGGTGAGCGATCAAGGGCCGCTGTTGGTCGAATTGCACGAGAGCCCGGCACTGGCTGCACTGTGTTATCGCGATCCGCAGACCTGGCGTGGTCTGCTGCTTGCCAGCGATGCCTCGCCACCGATACTGCTGCGTCACCTGCGGCGGATGCTGACGGTTTCGTTCGGGCTCAATCACCGCGCCTTGCTCGGTTACTACAACCAGCAGACAGCGAGTTATTTCTTCGATGCCTGCGATGCCGCCGACTTGAGTCGCTGGCTCGGGCCGATCCGCCTGCTGCGCTGGTTCGGCGGCACCTGGGCCGACCTCGCCATCGGCAGTCAGGGCTGGCAGCAACTGCGCAATCCGCAGTGGGCGGTCGAGCCGCTGGGGATCGACGAAAGCCTTACCCATCGTCAGCGCGAACGTTTGCAAAGTTGCCTGCTGGAACAACACATCTGGCGCTGGTGCCAATCAATGGGAACCGACTACGCGCGCATGGCCTCCCATGTGCAGGAGGGGCTGAGCCTGGGGTTCAGCGACCGCACGGTGCTGGATGGCTGGCTGTGGCTACGCTTGCAGCATCCGCGGGCGCAACTGCCCGGCGTGCCGGACGGCCTGAGCCAGCAGGAACGCCTCGATCATGTGCGACAACACTGGCAGACAGATCAACCCTGAGGTGCGGCATCCATGGCAAACCCTCTGTGGCAACGGTTCGGCGCGATGCTTGGCGGGTTCCTGATGCTGGTGCTGACCGGGTGCTCCCCGGTCAAGGTGCTCAATGCACTGACCCCCGCCGACACGTTCCACAGAACCGTCGGAATAACCTATGGCGATGATCCGCGACAGAAGCTCGACGTCTACGTGCCACGCCATTCGCTGGAGGGCGCGCCGGTGGTGGTGTTCTTCTACGGCGGCAGCTGGAACAGCGGTGATCGCGGCGATTACGCGTTTGTCGGCGAGGCGCTGGCGTCGCGGGGGATTATCGCGGTGCTGGCGGATTATCGGCTGTACCCGCAAGTGCGCTATCCGTTGTTTCTTGAAGACTCGGCGCGGGCGGTGGCCTGGACCCGGGCGCATATCCGCGAATACTCCGGCAACCCGCAACGGTTGTACCTGATGGGCCACAGTTCCGGCGCTTACAACGCGGCGATGCTGGCGCTGGATCCTGGCCTGCTGGGTGCGGTGGGCATGTCGCCAAAAGACCTCAGCGGCTGGATCGGCCTGGCCGGGCCGTATGATTTTCTGCCGATCGAGAATCCGCAGGTGCGTCCGGTGTTCTTCTGGCCCGACTCACCACCGCAATCGCAGCCGATCAACCATGTCAGGCAAGGCGAGCCTCCGGCGCTGCTGATCGCCGCGACCAGGGACAATCTGGTCAACCCGACGCGCAACACCGCAGGCCTGGCGCGCAAACTGCGCGAGGCCGGTGTGCCGGTGCAGGATCTGTACTACTCGCGCCCCAATCATGTGACGCTGGTGGCGAGTCTGTCGCGGCCACTTCGACGGCTGGCGCCGGTGCTCGATCAGGTCGTCGGGTTCGTCAAACACACACCGGCTCAGTGAGCGGCACCGCTGAACCAGCCGTCGTCGCGCCGCAGCCACAGGGCCAGTGCGCCGAGGGTCAGGCTGCGCAAGATCATGAACAGCAGGAACGTTATCCACAGCCCATGATTGCCCAGCCCTTGCAATGCCCAGGCGAACGGCAGCAGCAGGGCGACGGTCAGCAGCATGCCGTTGCGCATCTCCCGGGCGCGGGTGGCGCCGATGAACAGGCCATCGAGCAAGTAGCTCCACACCGCAATCAGCGGCAGTACCGCCAGATACGGCAGATAGATGAACGCGGTGTCGCGCACGCTCTGGATGTCGGTCTGCATCTCAATAAACAAATGCCCGCCTAACAGAAACAGCGCGGCAAAACCGAGGCTGGCCAGCAACGACCAGCCGCCGGCCACCACCAGCGAACGGCGCAGCGCGAGCCGGTCGCGGGCGCCGATGGCGTGTCCGCACAACGCTTCAACCGCATGTGCCAGACCGTCCAGTGCATGCGCGGTCAACAGCAAGCCGTTGAGCAGCAGGGCGTTGGCTGCCACCGTGGCATCGCCCAATCGCGCACCTTGCACGGTGATCAGGAAAAACACCGATTGCAGCGCCAGGCTGCGGATGAAAATATCGCGGTTGACCGCCAGCAACGGGCGCCAGCTCCGCCACAGCTTCAACGCTCCCCAGACGATGTGCCCGGGATAGGCGCGCAACGCGCCACGGGTCAGCCACAGGCCGAGCAGGGCGCCGCTCCACTCGGCGATCACCGAGGCCCGGGCCGAGCCGACCACGCCCCATTCCAGGCCAATCACGAACCACAGGTTCAGAGCGATGTTGATCAGGTTGGTGCTCAGCAGAATCGCCAGCGGCGCCCGGGCGTTCTGGGTGCCGAGAAACCAGCCGACCAGGGCGTAACTGGCCAACGCTGCCGGCAGCCCGAATAACCGGGTGTGGAAGAATTCGCGGGTCAGTTGATCGAGCTCGGCTGAGGGCTGCATGAAGTGCAGGGCCACGCCGCTCAACGGCACGCCGAGGGTGCCGAGCACGATCGCCAGTCCCAGCGCCAGCAGCAAACCCTGCAACAGAATCTGCCGCAACGCCGCGCCATCGCTGCGCCCGGCGGCCTGCGCGGCAAACCCGGTGGTGCCCATGCGCAGAAAGCCCATGGCCCAGGCGAGAAAGGTATAGAGGCTGGCGCCGACCGCCACCGCGCCCAATTGATGGGCGTGGGGCAGGTGACCGATGACGGTGCTGTCGACCAGCGCCACCAGCGGCACGGAAATATTCGAAAGAATCATCGGCGCGGCGAGCGCCCAGACCTTGCGGTGAGTCGGACGGTCGCGCCAGTCGGCAATCAGGTTGGACATGCGGGCTCCTTTGGGGAGCGGGGATTGTAGCGATTCATGCGGCCTGCGATGCAACCGATGTGGGAGCGAGCCTGCTCGCGACAGCGGTGTGACATTCAGAACAGTTTTGACTGGTCTGACGCCTTCGCGAGCAGGCTCGCCCCCACAAGGGGGGGCTAATGGATGATCCAGCTCAACAACCACAACCCCAACAGCAGCCAGATGATCCCGGCAATGATCGACGCATTCATGAACGCGCGAATCGCCGACCACAACAGCATCAAACCGACGATCAGCGCGAGGATGCTGATGATCGAGGTGTCCATGCCCAGCGTCTTCGCCAGGCCATCGACAAAGTTGCCACCAGCGTTGCTGAGAATGTTGAACAGGCCGCTGAGCCCATCGACGATGAAACGGATGATCGAACCGAGTGCCTGGCCGAGCCATTCGAAAAAGCTTTCTACCTGCATGTGTTCATCCTGATGAAAGAGCTGAGCCTTGGGCCACAACGCAGGTGGCCGAGTTCCCTGTCAGGAGTATGGCCCAATGCTGCGCCGAACGGAAAATCTGTAGGAGCTGCCGCAGGCTGCGATCTTTTGCTGTTGATTTTCAAGGGCAAGATCAAAAGATCGCAGCCTGCGGCAGCTCCAACATGGGCCTTGCCTTCAACGCGCAACCCCCCGAAGCTATACGCCTTCAGGAGAACCCGATGAACCTTGTTGAACTGACCGAACGCCTGCACGCCATTCGCGACCGCAATGACTGGCGGCAATTTCACAGCCCGAAAAACCTCGCCATGGCCGCCAGCGTGGAAATGTCCGAGCTGGTGGAGATCTTCCAATGGCTGACTGAAGACCAGTCGCGCCAGTTGCCGGCGGACAAACTGGCGCATGCCGGGCAGGAAGTCGGCGACATCGTCCTGTACCTGTTGCTGCTGTGCAGCGAGTTGGGGCTGGACATGAATGAAGTGGTGCGCAGCAAGCTCGCCGACAGCGAACGGCGGTTCAGCTGATGAGCGACCGGCATTTCGATCAGTTGGCGACCCGGTTCGCCGAAAAAATCTACGGCGGCGCCAAAGGTGCGATTCGCCTTGCGGTGCTGCAGGCCGACCTAGCCGAAGCGCTGCCGGATCGGCCATTGCGCGTTCTGGACATTGGCGGTGGTCTGGGCCACATGTCGCTGTGGCTGGCCGAACGCGGCCATGAAGTGACCTTCACCGAACCGGCCGAACCGATGCTCGAAGGTGCCCGCCAGCGCTTCGCCGAAGCCGGGCAGAGCGCGACGTTCATTCAGGCGCCGTGGCAGGAGCTGCTCGGTCAGCTCACTGAACCGTACGATCTGGTGATCTGCCACGCCGTGCTCGAGTGGCTGGCCGAACCCCATGCGATCCTGCCGGTGTTGCATCAGTTGACCAAACCCGGTGGCTGGCTGTCGCTGGCGTTCTACAACCGTGATGCACTGATCTATCGCAACCTGCTCAAAGGCCATTTCAAGAAAATGCGCAAGAACAGCATGGCCGGTGAAAAGCAGAGCCTGACCCCGCAGCAACCGCTCGATCCGCGGGAATTGGCAACGCAACTCGCAGGCTTGTGGCAGGTCGAAACCCAGAGCGGGATCCGGGTTTTCCACGACTACATGCCGGTGGAATTTCAGGCCCGCGCCGAACTGGCGGATTTGCTGGAGATGGAGCTCGCTCACCGTCGCCACCCAAGCTTCGCCGGGCTTGGGCGTTACTTGCACTGGATCTGCCGGCCGATCTGATCGGAGCACCCCATGAAAGCTCAATCCGGTTTATTGCTGATCTGCCTGGGACTGGCCGCCTGCCAGGGCAGCAACCCCTACGTCGCGCAGTCGCGGCCGTTGCCGCCGGCGCCGCCGCAAGCGGCCAATACGTTTGATCGCAGCGCCTACCCGGCGCCGCCACGCGATTACGGGCGCTATCGCAGCTGGGCCTGGTTCAACGGCCAATTGCCGCCGGGCACGGCCTGGGCCGATTCGGCGCAAGTGGCCGAAGCGGTGAGCAATGCGCTGGATCAGCGTGGGCTGCGCCCGTTGCACGACAATCGTCCGGCCGATTTGCTGGTCAGCGCCAATCTGCGTCTGGAGACCCGTTTGCGTCAGGTGCAGGACGACTACGGCTACTACGGCGGATACGGTGGCTATGATCGTTATGGTCGCGGTTACGGCATGTACAACACCGTGCCGATTGTTCGTACCTATCAGGAGCAGGTCGTGGTGGTGCAGGTCAATCTGTTCGACGCCGGCACCGGGCAACCGGTGTGGAGCGCCAGTGCCGAAACCGCCAATCAGGGTAGCCAACTGGTGCGCACCGACGCCATTCGCGAGGCTCTGGAAAAAGCCCTATCGGCCTATCCGCCGAGCTAGACTTCATGTGAGAACGCTTCGCAGGTTCAGGCCTTCAACCGGAGAACAACCATGTTCCGTCGTCTTGCTTTACTGGCCATGGCCGCGCTGCTCAGTGCCTGCGCTGCCAACCAGGTCAACCATGATTTCGACGCCAGCCGCGACTTCGCCGCCTATCGCAGCTGGAGCTGGAAAGAACCCGCGCTGCAATACCGCCCGGATGATCCACGGATCAAGAGCGACCTGACCGAGCAACGCATCCGCCAGGCCGTCAGCGATCAACTTGACCAGCGTGGTTTGCGTCCCGCCGCCGCCGGGGCCAAGGGCGACCTTAGCGTGCAGACCTATCTGATCGTCGAGGATCGCCAGCAGCAAGTGACCACCAACTACGGCGGCGGCTGGGGTGGCCCGTGGAACGGTTACTGGGGCGCGCCGATGTACAACGAAACCCGCAACATCACCTACAAGGTGGCAACGATCCAGATCGACCTGCTTGATGGCAAGGACGGCAAACTGGTGTGGCGCGGCAGCGATGAGCAGATGCTCAGCAGCACGCCCAATCCCGAAGATCGCAGCAATGCGGTGCGCGAAACCGTCAGCCGGATATTGGCCAACTATCCACCACGCTAGTCCGCTGTAAAAAAAGGGAGCCCAAGAGGCTCCCATTTTTTGCCCACCACAAATCCCCCTGTGGGAGCGAGCTTGCTCGCGAAGACGGCGTGCCAGCCACATCCATGTTAAATGGCACAGCGCATTCGCGAGCAAACGAGGTCTGCAGGGTTTTGTGCGGCATCAAATGGCGCGTTGCCACTAGCGCCGTCTACACTCAAATCCACCATCGGAGGTAGCGCTCGGCAACGCGCCGGCAAAGGAGTGCGCCATGTCGCCTCGTACGCAGTTCAACGGTCCGGCCCGGCAACGCGGGGCGATCGGGTTGATGGCGGCTGCCACCCTCAGTCTGGCGCTGGTGTTGATGCTGTTGGTGGTCGACACCGGTCGGCTGTACATGGAGCAGCGCAAGTTGCAGCGGGTGGTCGACAGCGCGGCGCTGGAAGCGGTCAGTCGCGGCGGCAATTGTCAGTCCGGCCTGAGCGCGGCCACGTATGCCGGGCAAAGCGCGGTGCGCAATGGCTACATCGTCGATAGCAACAACACCCTCGCGACGACCTGCGGCAGCGTGCAGACCGCCGCTAGCGGCCTGCGTGCGTTTACCGTCGATGCAACCCAGTCGAGCGCGATCAAGGTGGTCGCCAGCCGCACGGTCATCACCAGTTTTGCCGGCGGCGTGCAGGCCTTGTTCAGCGGCTCGGCGGTCAGCCTCAACACCACGCTCAACGCCTCGGCCGTCGCCGCGCAACCGATACCAACGGTGGCGCAACTGAACATCCGCAGTACGCTGGCGAACATCAACACTGCCCAGTCGAATATTCTCAATCCGCTGTTCTCCGGGCTGCTTGGCGGCAACGTCAACCTCACGGCACTGGGTTGGGATGGCCTGCTCAATACCGACATCAACCTGCTCAGCTACCTCAATCAACTGGCGATCAACCTCAACGTCGCCGCCGGCAACTACACGCAACTGCTCAACACTCAGGCCACGGTCACCCAGCTGATTCAGGCGGCGGCCACGGTGGTCCAGCTCAATGGTGCGACCGCTACGGTGATCACTGCGCTGGGTCAGTTGCAGGTTGCGGCGATCAATGCTGCGCCGGTCAAACTCGGTGACATCCTGCAGTTGCAGACCGGTACCACGGCGGCCGGGCTGGATGCCAACCTGCAGTTGCTGCAACTGATTCAGGGCGTGGTGCAACTGGCCAACAGCAAAAGCGCGGTGGCCGCGACCTTGCCGATCAGCGTGCTGGGGCTGGCGAATGTCACGGTGCGGGTCAAGGTGATCGAGCCACCGCAGTTCTCGGCGATTGGCGACCCGGCGCGGGCCAAGGCCAATCCGTTGGGGGCGGACCGGATTTATGTGCGCACGGCACAGATTCGCACGATGCTTTCGGTGGATCTGCCGGTATTGAGCGGGGTGGCCGGGCTGACCAATGCGGTGCTGGGGCTGGTGGGTGGGCTGACCTCGACACTCAATGCGGTGCTCGGTCTGAATCTGGTGGCAGTGCTGAACTCGGTGGTATGTCTTGGCTGCCAGCAACTGGATCCACTGCTTTTGCCGTCGCCGAGAATCGATATCAGCCTGGATGCCGGTGGTGCCAAAAGTTATGTTACCGATTACAGCTGCCCGACCGGATCCACCGGTACCAAGAGCCTGACCGCACATACCGTTACCTCTATTGCCGACCTCAAACTCGGCAAGATCGATCCCACTAATGCGTTCTCATCCTCAGCCGAGCCGACGGTCACGCCATTGCCGCTGATCGACCTGGGCATCGCGACGTGTTACAGGGTCGCCGGGCTCGGCAGTTGCGACCCCAATTCGCATATTCAATACGGTGCCGGCGGCATCGCAATCATGCTGGATACCCCCGTCGCGCAAAACTCGCAGGACTTGCTGTTTTCCAGCGGTACGCCATTCGCGACACCCGCCAACCTGAAACTGCCGCCAAGCGTGCAATCAGCTGCGCCGACCTCCAATATCGTCGGCAGCCTGAGCAACACGTTGGCGGGGATCAATTTGATCGTATACAGACCGCAAGGCAGTAATCCACTGGGCGCAATCGTGACTGGCGTCGCCTCATTGATCAGTGACGTCACCAATCATCTGCTGCCTGTGGTGACCAACCTGGTCAGCCCGTTGCTCGATCCATTGCTCAACAATCTGCTTAAAAGCCTGGGCATCAACCTGATGGACGTCGACGTCGGCGCCAACATGACCTGTGGCCAGACCGGCAAGGCCTATCTGGTGATCTAGGCGTCCGGGGCAATCGGCAACTCGATGCAGAAACGTGCGCCTTCCAGCGAGTTGCGCACGCTCAAATGCCCGCCCATGTTTTCGATGATGCCGTAGCTCACCGACAGCCCCAGCCCGGTGCCGACGCCCACCGGTTTAGTGGTGAAGAACGGTTCGAAAATCCGTTCCAGCAAGCGCGGATCGATGCCGCCGCCGTTGTCCTCGACCCACAGCCGTACCTTGTGCTCGTCGCGCTCGGCATAAATCGAAATCCAGGGTTTGAACGACGAGTCTTTCTCGCGTTTGCCGAGCAGCGCATCGCGGGCGTTGACCATCAAATTGATCAGCACCTGTTCCAGTTGATCGACATAACCGCGTACCTGCACGCTGAACGCGGTTTCGCTAATGCGCAGATCGACACCTTTGCCGCGCATGCCTTCGGCGAGCAACGACAGCGTGCCTTCGATAGCCGAGGCCGGGTTGAACAGTTGCTGTTCGATCTCCGAGCGGCGGCCAAACACGCGCATGTGATCGACCACTTTTGCCGCGCGCTGCACCTGGGCATCGATGCGGTTGAGCTTGTCGGTGAGGTAATCGATCTGCACATCGCCGTTGCCCAGACGCTTGAGCACGTTGACGATGGCCATGCGCATCACGTTCAGCGGCTGGTTGATTTCATGAGCCAGACCGGTGGCCATTTCGCCGAGGGTGGCCATTTTCGCGCTTTGCGTGAGTTGCTGCTGCGAGCGCCGTACCTCGGTGTTGTCGCGGCCCACGGCCTGCACTTCAATCAAGCGTCCGTGTTCATCGAACACCCCGCGGTCGGACCACACCCACCACGCATGCTCGCGCCCAGGTAATTGCAGGCTGATTTCGGCGGTGCTCACCGGCAGCTCCGGGGTCAGCAGTGTCAGACGCTGGAGGAAGGCGGCGCGTTGTTCGTCGGACATCCAGCTGCCCAGATCGACCCCCGGCAATTGCTCCGGGGTGCATTCCAGATAAGTCGCCAGCGGCCGGTTGCCGAAGGTCAGGGTCAGGTCCGGGCGGTAACGGCAGATCATCGCCGGCGAGTCTTCCACCAGAATCCGGTAACGCTCTTCACTGTGTCTGACCTGTTCGGTGGCGAGGGTCGCTTCGGTGACGTCCAGCCAAAGACCGACGGCTTCGACCGGCAGGCCAAGGTCGTTGCGCAGCAGCCTGGCTTCGTCGAGCAGCCAGTGGTACTCACCGTGCGCGTCGCGCAAGCGATAACGCGCGCGCACCGAGCCTTCGCGCAACAGCTGGCGGGTGCGAGCGAAATACAGTTCGCGGTCCTCGGGGTGAATCAGTGGCACCCAGTCGGCGGCGCAGCCCTCGGCCGGCGTCCAGCCCAGCAGCGGCTGCAGGCTGGCGCTGAAAAAGTCAGGAAGCAGCGCACCCTCGACGTAGCGCTGCACATAAATCACTGCCGGCGAACTGGCGATCAGATTATCCAGCCGCGCATGGGCGGCTTCGGCGCGCTGCTGCTGGTTGCGCATGTCGCTGATGTTTAGCATGAACCCCACCAGCCGCCGCTGTTCACCGCTGCCGGCGACCTGGCCCTGCACGCGGTACCACAGCGGTGTCTGTGCGGGGCTGGAATGGTGCAGACGAACGTTAAGGGTCAGCGCTTCGCCATGCAGTTGCAGGGCGTGCAGGCGGCTGCGCAGTTCTTCGCGATCGGCCGGATGAATCAGTGCCAGCCAGTCTTGCACGGGCATGCGCGCACTGTCCGCAGGCAACACGTCGAGCAGCGACGGGGACAGCAACATCTCGTTGCCGAGCATCTCCCACCAACCGGTGCCGAGCAGGGTCTGCAGCGATTCGAGGCGTTCGCTGTATTGATGATGCTGCTGTTCTCGCAGGCGGCTGAGCAACGGGCCGGCGAGGGCGCTGGTCAGGGCCATCCAGTCGCGGTCGTTCAGGTGCGGGGCGGCAATGTCCACGGCATAGAAGCCGCAGAGCAGCCACGCGACCACCCCACGATCATCGCTGTAGGGCACGGCGAACCCGTCGGCGTTGCCGAACGTGGCCTCCACCCGCGCGTGTTCGTACCAACCATGATGGGCGCCAAGGCGTTGCGGCGCGCTGCCGTTGAGGCTGTCGAGCGGCGTGCCCAGACGCTGGCCGTCCTGCCACAGCAGCGGCGCATCGTGGGCGCGATATTGCTCGTAGATCCGCCAGCCCTGCTCCTGTTCGTCGAGCAGGGCGAGAGCCAGACACGGGATATGCCAGCGCTGGGCGATGGCCTGCAGTTGCTCGCTGAGCACCAGCGGCAAACGCGTCAGGCTGCAGACGCGCAGGTGTTCGCTGATCTGCCCGGCAAGTGCCTGGCAGGCTTCGCGGTGGCGCGACTGCTGGCGCTCCAGCAGCAGGTCGCCGATGTCCATCAGTTGCAGCATCCAGCCCTCGGCCGAAGGCTGCACCCAACCGCGCAGGTGCAGGGTCTGATCGCTGAGACCGGGGAAATCCAGGTCGAGCATTTGCCCCTGCCAGTCTTGCGGGCGGCCTTCAATCGCCAACGTACTGTGCGCGAGTAAATAAGCCGACAACGGCAGCGGCGAGTCGTGAGGCGGCTGTTGCGCCAACAGATGACGCAACGGCCCGGCCATCTGCAATACGCCGCCGTCGTGGTCCAGTTGCAGGTGCAGGCCCAGCGGCGGTGCGCCGAGATGATCGGGCAGTTCGTTGGCCGGCGGTGGCGCGCGCTTGAGCAGGCGTCCGAACAGATTGTCGCCGGCGGTCAAAATTTCAGGCTCGACGCGGCGGAGAGGGTGGCGGGCAGACTCGGCACTGCACCCACGCCCGGCAGCACCAGAAACGGAATGACCTGATTGAGCTTGCTGGTGGGGTAATCGACCCTGACCGTCAGCGTACCTTGAGTGGCGTCATACACCGCCGAGGTGTCGACGCCGACCACCAGGTTCAGCGCTGATGGCACCCACTGCAACTGCTGGGTCAGCGCGGTATTGGCAGTGCTCACCACCACGGAGGCGTAACCGGGAGTGTTGGGGTCGACTGCGACGCTGCGGCGCACCGCTTCGGACGTCGCCTCGTTGAAAGTCTGCATCAATACAAACGGCAGGCTGTAGCTGACCAGCGCGTAGAACACGGCGAAAAAAATCACGAATACCAAGGCGAATTCGATCGCCACTGCGCCTGCCTGTGATTTTGCGAAGCCGGTTTTCATGACTGCGTCTACCCTGACGTTCACTGCGTAGTATCAGCATAGAATCATTCAGCAAAATCGGATGGATTTAACCGGATGCAGAGTTTAGTTCTCCTGATCTGGCTGGCCATGTGCGCCGCCCAGGATGCCCGGCAACGGCGCATCTCTAATGTGCTGACGTTCGGTGCAGGAGCGCTGGCGCTGATCTACCTGCTGGTCACCGGGACGACGTGGCTCGGTGCCGATGCGCAGCAGGGACTTTGGGCGGGCGTGATTGCTCTGGTGTTGACCTTGCCGGGGTATTTCATGGGCCGGATGGGCGCAGGCGATGTGAAATTAATGACAGCCATGGGCCTTGCGACGAACGGTTTATTCATTCTTTGTGCGTTTATCGGCGCGGGTATCGCCAGTCTGCTCTGGCTACTGATCGCGCCAAGAGTCTGGCTTCATATGAGTCAACGACTTAGAGAACATCTTCGATATATGGAGCCGGGAGCGTCAAAGAAGCTGCCATTTGCACCGTTCGTGCTGCTGGGGGTACTGGCTTCGATTCATTGGATCCATTAGTCGCCAGGTGCCACTAGTTCTATGTACATAGTCGGAAAGTGCGTCTACTTTCAAATGAAGTGGTTACATTGCCAAAGTGCAGAAAAAGTCAGCTTTGGCCCGAGCAATGGAGTGGTTCGTGAACAAGCTTACGTCGGCGGTAAAAGTGCTCGTGGTCGATGATCAACCGTTGATTGTCGAAGAGTTGTGCGAGTTTCTCGAAAGCAGCGGTTACCGCTGTGTGCCGTGTGAATCCAGCACGCAGGCGATCGAACGGTTCAGCGAAGACGTGGAAATCGGCCTGGTGCTGAGCGATCTGCACATGCCGGACATGGACGGTATTCAACTGGTGCAGGAGCTGCAACGCATCAGCGGCAAACACCGGGTGTTCGAAGCGATCATGCTCACCGGGCGCGCCGACAAACAGGACGTGATCAAGGCGCTGCGCGCCGGGATTGCCGATTACTATCAGAAGCCGATCCAGCTGGATGAACTGCTCGAAGGCGTGAAGCGTCAGGAAGCGGCCCTGCAAGAGCGGCACAAGAATGTGCAGTTGGGACACCTGAACCAGAAGCTGCAGTTTCTCTCGGAATCCATCGACGATCTCTACCAGGACCTGGACAAGGTCCGGCGCAATCCGGCGGCGGTGGTCAAAGACATGCTCGGCGGCGACAGTGCCGAAGCCGAGCAGGAGATTCCGGCGATCTTCAATCAGCTGTCACCACGGCAACTGGACGTGGCGCGGCTGGTGGGCAAAGGGCAGACCAACTATCAGATCGCCTGCGAGTTGGGCATCACCGAAAACACCGTGAAATTGTATGTCTCGCAGGTGTTGCGCCTGACCCATATGCACAACCGCACCCAGTTGGCATTGGCGCTATCACCCAGTGCTTCGGCCGCCCGTCAGCGTGTGACAGCACACTGATCACGATTGCCTGCCCTTCGCGGGCAGGCAGTCAATTCTTCCAAAAACACCCTGAGTGAATTACCCGGCCTGCGTCTTCGGTTTGGGGAACAGATTGTCCAGGGTTTCCAGCAGGCGCACGTGGTAGATCGGCTTGCGAAACAGGTCCAGCACCTGCAGACGCAGCATGTCGCTGACGTCTTCCATGTCGGCATGTCCGGAGGTCACGATCACCGGCAGATGCTGGCGTGAGGTGTGCTCGCGCAGACGCTTGATCAGCGACATGCCGGACTCCTCCGGCATGCGCAGATCGGTGATCACCAGGGCGATGTCCGGATAGCGAGTGAGGTGATGCAGGGCGAGTTTCACCGACGTCGCGGTGTGGCAGACAAAGCCCTCGCCCTCCAGTAGCTCGGCCAACTCAAGCAACGCATCCTCTTCATCGTCAACCAGAAGCAACTGTTGGCGGGGGAGTGAGGAAGCAGTCATGGGCAGTCCCTGAAAAGCTGAAAGTGCAATCGAGTGTAGCGCGACATTCGCCGGACGCGACTCACATCAGGGGGTTTGCACCGGAGCGGTTTGTGCAGTGCCGCCGAGGGATACCAGGACGTTGTTGAAAATCGCAAAGATTTTCGCGCCCAGCGGTGTGATGAACACCACCACCACGACCGCCACCATAGCCACGACAATCGCGTACTCGATGGCTGAAGCGGCTTCCGTGCTGGCCAGAAAGGACCTCAGGCGCAATATCAGGTATTCAACGATCATTGAAATTCTCCTCATGACAGCGGGAGATCGGACCTGTGAAATCCGATGATTGCCAGTGCCGGAGCGTTGCTGTTTTCAGCAGGGGGCCAAGGCACTGGAAGAAGGGAAAGGATTTTGATTAAGGCGCGACTCTGCTCTGTGCCGTGCCACCGAGCTTGGTCAGCACCAGGTTGAAAATGGCCAGCACCTTGTCGCCGATGGGCGTCACAAACACCACAACCACGACAGCCACCATTGCCACCACAATTGCGTATTCGATGGCAGACGCGCCTTCTTCACTTCTGCACAGCAGCCTGGCCCTGGCCAGTAGATAGTCGATGATCATCCGAAACATACGTCCACTCCTTTGCGCCTCTGGCGCCGATCCAACGCTACAGCGGCATGCTTTCACCGTGCTATCAGAGCATTGTCAACAAACCCCCGCTCAACAACTGTAAGAACGGATTAATCACAAAGGATTAACCAGAACGTTAGTCGAGCCAAACCCTGCAGTTAATTGGCCAAGGCTCATACTTTAGTGGGTTATTTTCCTGTCAGTAATGGCGTTTTGTCTCGGATCAGCTAGCTTGGAAATAGCGAAATCGTTGCATGTTCATAGCTGCCTGATCGCGAAAAATTCTCTCGACAGGAAGTACAGGCTGTCGGTGCAGCAGGAAAGGGAGAGCCGTCATGAACAGTCGCGTCACCATGGGTCTTGCAGCAGTGCTGCTGTTGGGAGCAATCGTCGTCGGTTACTGGGGCCTGGTCCTCAGTCGGCAACCGACTCCCGTTGCCCAGGTGCCTGCCGCCCCGGCAGTCGCTATGGAAAAAACCGTGGCCGCCGCCGAAGATCAGACCCGCCAGCCAGTGGTCGTGTTGTTGCACGATGTCCCGCCGTTCACGCCGCTCACGGCTGCCGATGTGGCAGTGGAGAAACTGCGCAGTGCGCCAGCCGGCAGCCTTTCCAGCGTCGACCAAGCGGTGGGTCGCACGCCGTGGCGGCACCTGAGCGCTGGCACCTGGCTCAACGATGAAAGCTTTCAGGCCGGTGGCTCACTGGCACGGATGATTCACAGTGATGAGCGCGCGTTGACCGTGGCCGTGGACGAAGTGATTGGCGCCGCCGGGCAACTGATCCCCGGCGACTACGTTGATGTGCTGCTCTACCTGCGTCAGGACGCGAGCAATCTGCAGCAGTCGGCGCAGATCGTCGTACCGGCGATGCGCGTGCTCGGTGTTGGTGAGCAATACGGCCTGACCAACGATGGGCAGCCCGCCAACCCAGCCTTGAGCGCCGACGAAAAACTCAAACAGGATCAACGCCGGATTGCTGCGCGCACCGTGGTGCTGGCGGTGCCCGAACAATTGCTCAGCCGGATGATGCTCGCCACTCAGGTCGGCACGTTGCGCCTGGCCGTGCGCAGCAGCGAAGAACAGCGTCTGGCCAAGTACTGGGCCGGTGAAACCCAGTCACCGGCGCACGTGGATAACGCCAACAGCCAGCTCTTCCAGTTCACCCAACTGGCCCTCGGTGCCGCGCCGAAAGCGCCGGCCGCTGGCGGCCATGGCGGTGCGCGGCCGATGGAAGTGATCCGCGGCAATCAGCTTTCCCAACAAGCCCCATGACTGAGCAAGGATCCACGTGCATGCAGAGTCGATTCAGGCCGCTATTAACACCTTTAGTCCGGGCCTTGATACTGATGGGACTGTCGATCAACGCCGCCATCGCGGCCACCGGCAATTGCTCGGCACTCGGCCGTATGCCGCCGGTGATCGAGATCGGCGAAGGCTTCCAGCAGGACATCCAGTCGCCGGTGGCGATCACCCGCGTGGCCATCGGCGACCCGAAAATCGCCGACGTGCACGACACCGGCAGCGCCTCGTTTCTACTCACCGGGGTGGCTCCCGGCGCCACCAGCCTGATGGTCTGGACGTCGTGTTCCAGCGAGCCGCGCCAGAGCATGGTGTTCGTCAAGGGCAGTGCCACCGCCGCACTGACCAGCGCCAGCAGAATGCCTTCCGACGATCCGACACTGCCCTCGCAAGTGCAGACCGACATTCGTTTCGTCGAAGTCAGCCGCACCAAACTCAAGGAAGCCACCGCTTCGCTGATCGGCACCCGGGGCAATTTCCTGTTTGGTTCGCCCGGTACGTTGCCACCCATCGACGGCGTGCCGACGCCGAGACTGCCGGTGGATAACGGCTTGTTCAACTTTTCGTGGATCGGTGGCAAGACCATGGCGATCATCAACGCCCTGGAAACCAGCGGTTTCGCCTACACCCTTGCGCGCCCCAGCCTGGTGGCGCTGAGCGGGCAGAGCGCAAGCTTTCTGGCCGGTGGTGAAATCCCGATTCCGGTGCCTAGCGCCGGCAGCGACAACGTGTCGATCGAATACAAGGAGTTCGGTATCCGCCTGACCCTGACGCCGACTGTCATCAGCCACGACCGCATCGCGCTGAAAGTCGCACCGGAAGTCAGCGAACTGGATCTGAGTAACGCCGTGCAAATCGCCGGCACTACCGTGCCGGCCCTGACCATTCGCCGCACCGACACCAGCGTTTCGCTGGCCGACGGCGAAAGCTTCGTGATCAGCGGCCTGATCAGCACCACCAACACCTCGCAGGTGAACAAGTTTCCGGGGCTGGGCGATATCCCGGTGCTCGGCGCCTTCTTCAAAGGCTCGCAGATCAAGCGCGAAGAGCGTGAACTGCTGATGATCGTCACCCCGCACCTGGTGCAGCCACTGGCGGCGGACGCGCAACTGCCGTCGTTGCCGGGGGAAAAACTGCGCAACTACGACCCGAATTTCTACCGCATGTTCTTCCTCGAAAACGGCAACTTCGACAAACGCAGTGGGCTGTCCCAATGAACCAGAACCTGAGCCAGACCTTTCTGGCGATCACCCGTAACAACACCGATCTGGAGTGGCTGCAAGGCGCACTCGCGCCGCTGGGCCAGGTGGTGAGCGCCGGGGCCGGGAGCCTGGACGAATTGCTGGCGCTGGTCGACGTCACCTTCGCCAGCCTGGTGTTCGTCGGCCTCGATCGCGAGCATGTGGTCGCGCAGAGTGCGTTGATCGAAGGTGCGCTGGAAGCCAAACCGATGCTCGCCATCGTTGCGCTCGGCGATGGCATGGACAACCAACTGGTGCTCAATGCCATGCGTGCCGGCGCCCGGGATTTCGTCGCCTACGGTTCGCGCGCCAGTGAAGTCGCCGGGCTGGTGCGGCGCTTGAACAAGCGCCTGCCACCGGTGGCGGCCAACACGCAGCTTGGCGGCCTTACGGTGTTGTACGGCACGCAGAGCTATTCGGATGGCGCGCTGCTGGCCAACCATATGGCGCAGGTGGTGCAAAAGAGCGGACAGCAGACCTTGCTGCTGGATCTGGGCCTGCCGCGCGGTGACAGCCTGGCGCTGCTCGGGCTCGAGAGTTCGTTCCACTTCGGCGATGCCTTGCGTCACTTGCGCAGGCTCGACGCGACGCTGATCGACAGTGCCTTCACCAGCGCTGAAGCGGGTCTGCGGATTCTGGCGTATGCCGGCAGCGACGAGCCGCTGGAAAGCACCAGTGCCGCCGAGTTGTACATGTTGCTCAGCGCCTTGCGCCAACACTTCCAGCACATCGTCGTGAACCTCACCGGGCAGTCCGACAGTGAAGCCTTGCGCACGTTTGTCAGCCACTGCGACAAGCTGATCTGGTACACCGATCAGAACGTGCTCAACTGTCGCCGCAACCTCGCTGTACTTAACTTGTGGCGCGAGAAGGGCATGAAGCTCGACCACGCGCGTTTGCTGGTGGACGGCTATCTGGGCAGCGTGGCCCCGGATGCTGAAACCCTGGGCAAAACCTTCAACCTCGAAGTGATCGCGGTATTGGCCGCCAATGCCGAAGTGCGCCTGAACGCCAAGAACCAGGGCGTCAGCCTGTTCGAACTGGCCCCGCGGGAAAAACTCACGCAAAGCCTGCGGGCTCTCGGCGAACGTCTGGCCAAGCGCTCGGAAGGCCTGGCCAAACCCAAGGTCACCTGGTTCGACCGCTTGCGAGGCACCTCATGAGCGCGGAAAAACTGTTCGGCGCGGTACACCACGGCGCGGTCGGCAATACCGATCACGAAGGCCTGAAACTGGTCCTGCACCGCTACATCATCGACGCCATCGAAGAGTCGGGGAAAAACCTGCTGGAGGGCTCGCGCCAGTTGCTGGCGCAGTTTGTCACCGACAAGGTCGCCGAATACATCGCCCGCCTGCACCTGGCGATTTCCCGCTACGAGATGGAGCGCCTGGCCGAGGAAATCGTCGACGAACTTACCGGTTTCGGTCCGCTGGAAGTGCTGCTGCGCGATCAGTCAGTGACCGAGATTCTGGTCAACGGCCCGCACCGGGTATTCATCGAACGCGATGGCGTGCTGCATCAAAGTGACCTGCGTTTTATCGACGCGCATCACGTCGAGCGGGTCATGCAACGGATTCTCGCACCACTCGGACGGCGCCTCGACGAGTCTTCACCGATGGTCGATGCGCGCCTGCCGGACGGCAGCCGGGTCAACGCGATCATCCCGCCAATCGCCCTCGACGGCCCCTGCCTGTCGATTCGAAAGTTCCGCAAGGACATGCTCAAGAGCAGTGACCTGATGGCGATGCAGACCATCGATCTGGCGATTTTCGAGTTCCTCCAGGAGGCGGTGGGCAAGCGTTGCAACGTGCTGATCAGCGGCGGTACCGGCACCGGCAAGACCACGTTGCTGAACATCCTCAGCCAATTGATCAACCCCCACGAACGTCTGGTGACCATCGAAGATGTCGCCGAATTGCAGCTCGGCCACCCGCACGTCGTGCGCCTGGAAACCCGCCCGCCGAACGCCGAGGGCCACGGTGAAGTCAAGGCCAGCGACCTGATCCGCAACGCCCTGCGCATGCGCCCCGACCGAATCATTCTCGGCGAGATCCGAGGCGTTGAAGTGGTCGATGTGCTGACCGCGATGAACACCGGTCACGACGGCTCGATGAGCACCGTGCACGCCAACAATGCCCAGGATGCGTTGTTGCGGCTGGAGACGCTGGTGGGGCTGACCGGTCGCTCGATCGCCGAGCGCACCTTGCGCCAGATGATCTGCGCGGCGCTCGACGTGATCATTCAGCTGACCCGCATGCCCGACGGCCGCCGCTGTGTCAGCGAGGTGGTGGAAGTGGTCGGCATCCGCGAAGACGTCTACGTCACCAACACCTTGTTTCGCCTTGATCGGCGTACCGGTTTCGGCTTCCTGCGCGAAGCGGTCAATCCGGCGGGCGACAAGTTGCGCCACGAGACCCACCTGGGCTGACCGCATGGGACTTGCATCATGATCGGACCGGCCATTCTCATCCTCCTGTGCCTGATCCTGCTCGGGCTGTCGATCTGGCTGTTCGTGCACGGCATCCACAAGACCAACAACGAACGGGTGCTCAATCGCCTCGCGGCGGGGCAGCCGCAACTGGTCGCACAGAAACCGGCCTGGGTCGGGCTTGAACGGATGTTTTTGCGCGCGGGGCTTGGCCGTCCCACCGAACGTTTCGGGCTGTGGATGACCCTGTGGGGCGTGGCGATTGCCCTCGGTTATCTATTGGCAGACTGGATCGGTTTGCTGGCGATGCTGCTGGCGCCGCCGCTGATCCTGCGCCTGTACATTTCCTGGCTGTACCACCGGCGGATCAAACGCATGATCGAGCAGTTGCCGCAACTGCTCGACTACACCGTACGCAGTCTCAAGTCCGGCCGCACCTTGAGCGACGCGGTCATGGGCGGCATCGAATCGAGCGAGGATCCGCTGAAAAAAGCCATGGGCCGGGTGCAGCGCAACGTGCAACTGGGGGTCAATCTGCCGGATGCGGTCAGCGATTTCGCCGAACTCTACGAACAGGACGAATTGCGCATGTTCGCCCTCGGCCTCAAGGTCAACCATCGCTACGGCGGCAACGCCAGCGAACTGCTGGAGAACCTGATCAAGCTGATTCGCGAGCGTGACCAGGGCGCCCGGCAACTGCGCGCACTGACTGGCGAAACACGCATGACCGCGTGGGTGCTGGGTTCGCTGCCGGTGATTCTGGTGAGTTACTTCATGCTGACCAACCCCGGCTACATGCTCGGCATGTGGCACGACTCCGGTGGTCGGACCATGTTGATCATCGCCGTGGTGTTGCAAGTGACCGGTTGCCTGGCGCTGTGGCGCATGTTGCGGAGTATTTGAAATGGTCTATCTCGCCGCTCTGATGCTGCTGCTCGGCGCGCTGTTGCTGGTGGTCAATCACCTGCTGACGGAGCGGCGCCGGGTGCGCCAGGTCAACCAGCGGTTGCAGGGGCATCTGGTGCGCGAGAACCGTTTTGGTAACTGGCTGCGTGCTCTGGGCAACAGCAGGTTCGGCCAGCGCTCAGTGAGCATCGACAGCGAAACCCAGACCCTGCTCAGTCGCCTCGGCTGGCGCCGCGCCAGTGAGCGCTCGCTGTTCGCCGCCTGCCAGATCGGCACGCCGCTGCTGGCGTTGGGGCTGGCGATCTTTTTGCAGGAAGTGTTTTTTCCGCACGCCGCCAACCGCTGGATCGTCCCGATGCTCGCCACCGGTGCCGGTTACCTGTTGCCAAAGCGCTTGCTGGCTTACGCCGCCGGGCGCCGGCAGAAAACCATCGCCGTGGAAATATCCACGTTCATCCCGCTGCTGCGCATCCTCTTCGAGTCGGGCATGGCGGTCGAACAAGCCTTGCGTGTGCTCAGCACCGAGGGGCAAAAACTGCTGCCGGAACTGACTCGCGAACTGCGCCTGATTCTGGCCCGGGTCGACTCGGGCCTGGAGTTGGGGCTGGAACTGAACAAAGCCTCGGTGATGCTCGCGGTCGATGAGTTCACCGACACCTGCGTGATCCTGCAGCAATTGATTCAGCAGGGCGGCGGAGCGATGAAATCGCTGCTCGCGCTCAAGCAATTGCTCGACGACCGCCGCCTGACCCGACTGCAGGAATACATCTCGAAGATGTCGGCGAAGATGTCGGTGGTGATGATGCTGTTTCTGTTTCCTGCCTTGCTGATCGTACTGGCCGGCCCGGGGTTCACCGCGATTACCCGGGCATTTGCAAACTGACGTTGGCTCATGGAGAGCGTTTGATGAAAGCACTGATTGTCTTGGCAAGTCTGTTGTTGCTCGGTGGTTGCGCCACCGACGGTCAGGCGCCGTGGTCGGCGATGCTCGCACCGACCAGTTGCAGCAAGCTCGATTCCGAACAGGAACTGGCGTTGAACCTGGCGGACGATCTGGCCAACGACGGCAAGCTGCACGCCAGCCTGGCCAACCTGCAGAGCCTGCCCGATAAACTGGTCGAGGTACGCCTGCGCAAGGCCAGGGTTTACCGCTTGCTCGGGCGCAGTGAAGCCGAGCCGCTGTATCGCGGATTGCTCGGCACCTGCCTGACGGCGGACGCCGAACATGGCCTGGGCCAGATCTACGCCGCCCGTGGCGACAACGGCCAGGCCCAGGCGCACTTGCAGCGCGCGGTACGTCTGGCGCCGACCAATGAAAAAATCCGCAATGACCTGGGCGTGGTCTACCTCAACCAGTTGCGTCTTGAGGACGCACGCTTCGAATTCCTTACCGCTATTGAGCTCAAGCAGAACGATCAACTGGCCACGCTGAATCTGGTGAGTTTGCTGCTGTATCAGAACAACTGGCAGCAAGCCGCCGAAATCGTCAGCCGCGCGCACCTGACGCCGGAGCAGTTCGCCGACGCCCAGGCCCGCGCGGAAAAACTCAAGGTACCGACCAAGGCTACGCCACCCGCCGGCAATCAGGTGGCGGTGGTGGCGGACCCGCAACCGTCGACGCTCAAGTGACATCCAGGGAGATTGCCATGAACACCTTGTACCGTGTGTGCTGCCTGACCCTGCTCAGCCTGCCGATTGCGGCCCAGGCGATCGACGCCGGCCCGGCCTCGGCGCAGCAACAGGAAACCGAAGGCTGGCTGGTGCTGCAAAGCCGCAACCAGGCCGCCTCGACCAAGCCGCAAACCGCCACGGCGGCGGAGCGCGAACAGGCGATGCAGCGCTGGTTGAAAAAGTACAAATACGAGATTCCGGATTTCTACGACCCGGATGCGGGTGGCAAGATCGAGACCAAGAACTAGGCCGATGGCGTGGCTCAAACCAGTCCTCTATCGCCGACAAGCCGGCGATAGCGGACTGGCTGAAGGCCTACAACTGATAGCTGAAACTGATGCTGTAACGCGCCCGCCGATTGAACGTATCCAGCGCTTCATCCGACATCGGCTTGGCGGCCTCCAACGCAATGTTGTAGTACTTGGCATCGCCAAAACGCAGGCCTACGGCTGCCGATGACAGGTCATTGCTCTGCACCGCCAGCTTGTTGAACCAGGTTTTCGAACGGTCCAGCACCACGTAGGGTTGCAGGATGCGCACCCAGTTGCCGTCGCGATTGAAGCTGTAGTTGACCTCATAAGCCGCGCCCCAGCCCTTGTCGCCCGACGCCTGATCGTCCGGGTAGCCACGGCCGAAATTCTGCCCGCCGAACACCGCACGTTCACTGTCGGGCAGGGTGTCATCACTCCAGTACAGCGCGGCCGACAGTACGCCCTGCCAGTTGTCGAAAAACTTGTCGCTCTGTACGCCGGAGAGACGCAGGCGCAGGAAGTTCAGGTCCAGCGCCGGGTTGTTGGAATGCGCGCCCATGCTGTCGAGGCCTTGATACACGCCACCACTGAGAATCCGCAGCTGCCGGGCATCGGTCTTGCGCCAGTCGCCTTCGAATGCGAGGGCGCGCACGTTGGTGCGCTCTTCGATGCTGATCGGGTAGCCGACCACGTTGTAGCGGTTTTTGTCATCCACTGCATAGAGCCGCGCTCCCGCGTTAAGCAGCTCGTTGGAGGCGGCAATGAACGGGTGGCTGACGCCGATCGAGTAGCGGTCATCTTCCTTGTGCGGCTTGAGTTCAAAGCCATCGCTGGTCAGCACATTGGTGCCCGGATCCGCGCGATAGCGTGAGGCGAACAGGCTCAGTTGCGTGCCTTCGCTGTTGAGGAACTGGTTGTAGTCCACACGGTAGTAATGCTCATGATCGTCCCCCGGCGGAAACAGCCCGCTGAGGGTCAACTGTTCGCCCATGGCGGTCTGCGAATTACTGCTGACCCCCAGCAAAGCCTGGGTGCCATTGCGGTTGTCTTCAGTGGTGCTCATGGTGCTGGTGAACGGTTTGCGACTGGCCTGGGCCACCAGTGTTGTTGCGCCGTCGGTGGTGCCGGGCGGCGGCACTTGCGCCTGGATGGTCACCCCGGGAATGCGGGTCATCAGGGTGGTGTAGCGTTCGAAGGTTTTGCGAGTCAGCGGGCGTTCGGCCTGGATTTTTGCCGCCAGCTCGTCGAGCAGGCCTTTGACTCGGCCGACATCGCCTTGCACCTGCACGTCGCGCACATAACCCTCGACCAGCACCACTCGGGCTACGCCGTCGTCGAAACGTTGTTGCGGCAGGAAAGCGTAGGACAGCAGATAGCCGTCCTTCTGGTAGCGTCGAGTGATGTCGCGGGTGGCTTCGATCAGCTCGGCAAGGCTGGTCTGGTGGCCGATGAGAGGTTTGTAGACTTCGGCCAGTTCGTTGAGCGGGTAGATCGTGCCGCCCTCGATCTGCACGGTTTTCAGATTGACTTTGGTGTCCATCAACAGCGGCTGCGCCGTGGCCGCGCCGGGGTCGGGGACTTGCAGAGGCGTGGCCGCGGGGCGATAGGCATCTGCCGGCAGGTTCGGCACGGGCAGGTTGCGGGTGGTTTCGTTGCTGTTGAGAAAGCTGGGCAGGGTGTCGGCGAGGGCGGCGGAACTGATACTGAGGAACAGCAGGGATGCCATTACGCGCATAGGACACTCCATGGTCAGATCACAGCGCTGAGTTAAATTTTTCCTAAGAAAAAAGCGGAAGACTCGTGGGAATCTTCCGCCCTCAACCAAGCGTAGGCGCTGTAGGTGAGGCCGTCGAATCGGCCAGGTGCAATTTAGCGTTTGTTGCCTCCAAGAGCGCCGGTCAGGCCACCGAGTACACCACCCAGGCCACCGGTTGCGGTGCCACCGGTGGCGGTGCCGCCGTTGAGCAGGCCGCCGACTGCACCAACGGTTGCGCCGACGTTGCTGACCACACCGCCGACGGCGGTAGTGACCGGGTTGTTGGTGGACGCGATGGTGGCGCCAACGGTGCTGACTGCGCCGCCGACCTGGCCGGTGAGACCGGCGACCGGTGCGCCCAGGCCTGTCGCTGCGCCAACTTGTTGGGTGACGCTGGTGACTGCACTGGTGACCGGATTAAGCCCGGCACCGACGGTGGCGCCGACGCTGGCCAGTGGCGAGGTAGTGGCGGTGATCGGAGTA
Source organism: Pseudomonas sp. HOU2 (assembly GCF_040729435.1). Lineage (NCBI taxonomy): Bacteria > Pseudomonadati > Pseudomonadota > Gammaproteobacteria > Pseudomonadales > Pseudomonadaceae > Pseudomonas > Pseudomonas sp. HOU2. The sequence goes on from NZ_CP160398.1 coordinate 4,092,658, forward strand.
CCCGAGCCGCCGAGTACGGTGTTGAGCGAGGCGACGGTATTGCCCAGTCCGCCAGCCGTGACGCCGCCGGCACTGACCACGCCGTTGGTGCTGCCAGCGTTCAGCCCGGAGCCGACGTTGACCACGGCGCCGCCAACCGTTTGCAGCAAGCCGGTACCGCCCAGGCCGCCGCCGAGACCGCCGCCCAATCCACCACCGGTGCTGGTGCCGTTATCCACCAGCCCGCCGGCTTTGCCAACCGCGGTGCCGACGTTGGTCAACGCGCCGCCAACGGTGTTGGTCAAGGCGTTGCCGCCGCCAGCACCGGTTACCTGACCGCCCACGCCTTTGACGGCGCCACCGACCTGGCCGAGTACGCCATTGAGCGGAGCGCCGAGGCCGGTCGCAGCGCCGACTTTGTCGGTGGTGCTTTCAACCATCGCAATCACGGGCACCAGACCGTTGCCGACACTTTTGGTCACTGAACCGAGTGGGCCGGTGGTGGTGGCCAGGCTCAGGGTGTCGCCGAGCATGGTGACTTTTTCACCGACGCCGTCGAGTACCGGGGCGACTTTGGTGACCACGCCGCCGACAACCGGAACGCTGCCGGTGGCGGTCGCCAGCTTGCCGCTCAGGTCCGATACACCGTTGCCGACATCGCTGACCACGCCGCCCACCGAGGATGCGGTGACGCCCAGACCGTTGTCGACGGTGCCCAGTTTGCCAATGCCGTTGGCCACGCCATTGCCGAGGGTGCTGACCACGTTGCCAGTGGTGTTGGCCGCGCTTTGCACGACGCCACCGACGACCGGTACGGTGCTCAGCGAATCGCCGACCTGGCCGACGCCATCACCGACGTCTGCGACGGTTTTGCCGACATCCTGCACCAGGGTGGTGGTCACCAGCGGAGTGGTGGTCGGGTTGGTTGGACCCGTAGGGTCGGTCGGATTGGTTGGGTTGGTCGGATCGGTCGGGTTGGTTGTACCCGTACCGCCAGTACCGCCAGTACCGCCGGTGCCTCCGGTACCACCTGTGCCTGCGGTATCGGTGCCGCCGGTGCCGCCGGTGCCGCCGGTGCTGCCAGTGCCACTGCTACCGCCAGTACCACTAGTGCCGCCAGTGCCCGACGTCGCGCTGTCTGGCGAAGAGCTGCCGGAGCTGCTGTGATGGCCGCCACCGCCGCTGCTGCAGCCAGCGAGGCCAAGGGAGAGGATCAATGCCAGAGCTGTTGCCGATTTGCACCACACTTGAGTTTTCATGATTGAGATTCCTTGCACCTGTAACAACATTCGTCGTTTTCGATGGCTCACCGATCTGTCGCCGGTAATGCCTCGTCCGTGGTGTCAATCTCAATCGCGCCGCAGGTTTCGACCATTCTCAAGTTGGTATTAACGCCTTTATATATAAGGCGCCGCGCCGTGCCTAAGGACTAATACCCAGGATATAGATGCATAAAAAAAGGCCTTGAAAATCAAGGCCTGGGGTTTTTCAGAGTGCGGCGCCAAGCGTGGAAAAACTTAAGTGATATATACACAATTTACAGGCTTGCCCGGGGGTGAGGATCAGGCAATCGGTTGCCATTGCCCGACCATGTGTTCCAGATCGCCGTGGCCGATCAGGCGCAACTCGCCGCTGGATCCCGGCGCACTCGCCAGCAATGAAACCTCACTGGGCAAGCGCACCGGTTTGCGAAAGTGCACGGCGATTTCAAGGTTGGCCTTGGGTAGATGATCAGCCAGTGCCGCGAGGGTTCTGGCCTTGTTCCACAAACCGTGAGCAATCGCCGTGGGGAAACCGAACAGCTTGGCACTGGCGGCGCTCAGGTGAATCGGGTTGTAGTCGCCCGAGACTTTGGCGTATTGCCGACCGATATCGGCTGGGGCTTTCCATTGCGCCACTTGCGTCAACACCTGGGACGGCTCCCAGTGTTGCTCGACAGGTTCTCCATCGAGTTTCACCCCGCGACAGAGCATCTGGCTTTCGGCCTCCCACAGTGGTCCGAGTTGATCGTCCAGAGTGGTCAGTACGTCGAAGGTCGCACCTTTGGCATGCGGCTGCAGGTTGTGCACGCGAACACTGACTTGCGCTCGACTGATCCCGCCCATCGGTCGCAATACGCGTATGCGGTTGCTCAGATGAATCAGCCCCAGCAGCGGGAACGGAAATTCCTTGGCCGTGAGCAATTGCATCTGCAGGGCGAACGCGAGGATGTGTGGATAAGTCGGCGGCAGCAGGCCGTCATCGGCAAAGCCGCAGACCTTGCGATACGCCGCCAGTTTCTGGCCGTCGACATCGACCCAGCAGCGCAAACCGCTGTCGGGCAGTCGGGTACCGGTGATCTTGCGCCGTGTCGCGGCCCGCGCGTACAGGGCGGGCAGGCTCGGTTCACGGTCGAGGGTGTGCCATTCAATGCTCATGCCTATGCCCCCAGAACACTTTGTCCACAGACCCGCAATGCCTGACCGGTGAACGCACCGGTGCCCGGTTGCGCCAGCCATGCGACGGCTTCGGCGACGTCTTGCGGCAAACCGCCCTGGCCCAGCGAACTCATGCGCCGTCCGGCTTCACGCAGGCCGAACGGGATGTGCGCGGTCATCTGGGTTTCGATGAAGCCCGGGGCCACGGCGTTGATGCTGATGCCGCGTTCGTGCAGCATCGGCGCCCAGGCCTGCGCCAGGCCGATCAGCCCGGCCTTGCTTGCGGCGTAGTTGGTCTGTCCGCGATTGCCGGCGATGCCGCTGATCGAGGCCAGCAGAATCACCCGCCCATTGTCGTGCAGGGTGCCGCTGTCGAGCAGGGCCTTGGTCAGCACTTGCGGGGCATTGAGGTTGACCGCCAGCACCGCGTCCCAGAACTCCGGGGTCATGTTGGCCAGAGTCTTGTCGCGGGTGATCCCGGCGTTGTGCACCAGAATGTCGAGGCCCTCCGGCAGCTGTTCGACCAGTTGCGCGGCGGCATCTTCGGCGCAGATGTCGAGGGTGATCGCCCGGCCGCCGAGGCGCGCGGCGAGGGCTTCCAGATCGGTCTTGGCCGGTGGTACGTCGAGCAGAATCACTTCCGCTCCGTCGCGGGCGAGGGTCTCGGCAATCGAGGCGCCGATCCCGCGTGCCGCGCCGGTAACCAGCGCCTTGCGTCCGGCCAATGGCCGGGTCCAGTCGGTGACCGGTGTGGCGCACGCGGTGAGGCGAATCACCTGCCCGGAGACAAAGGCGCTTTTCGGCGAGAGGAAAAACCGCAGCGGGCCTTCCAGTTGATCTTCGGCACCTTCGCCGACGTAGATCAGTTGCAGCGTGCCGCCGCTGCGCAGCTCTTTGGCCAGCGAGCGCGAAAAGCCTTCGAGTGCCCGCTGTGCGCTGGACGCAAACGGATCGCGCAAGGTTTCCGGGGCGCGGCCGAGGATCACCAGGTGCGCGCTGCTGTCGAGATTTTTCATCAACGGCTGGAAGAACTCGCGCAGCTGTTTGAGCTGGTCGGTGTGCTGCAGATCGCTGGCATCGAACACCACGGCCTTGAGTTTCGGCCCGTGCCCGGGAATCCACGCGGTGGCCAGCGACGGTTCGCTGCCGTAGCTGTAGATCGCATCGGTCAGGCGGTTGGCGAACGCGTTGATCCGCTCGGCCAGCGGCCCGCCGCCGATCAGCAGCGCTCCGTCCACCGGCCGCAGGCGTCCGGCCTGCCAGCGTTCCAGCCGCACCGGCGACGGCAGGCCCAAAGCCCCGACCAGACGGTGGCCGATGGATGAGTTGGCGAAGTCGATATAGCGGTCAGACATGGAACGCTCTCCAAAAGTTGGGGTTCAAAGTGTGGACTACCAACGGCAATCAATCGTTCGATCCACGCAATAAGGCCTACGCTAGAACAGCAGAGTAGACCACCGTCCCTCTGGGAGCTGGCTTGCCAGCGATGGCGCAGTGTCAGCCACTGGAAATGCTGGATGTGCCGGCCCCATCGCTGGCAAGCCAGCTCCCACAGGGATTCCATGAATTCGGATCAACAAGGAGCTTTTCATGAGTCAGCTGCGCCGCGTCGCCATCATCGGCGGTAACCGTATTCCTTTCGCCCGCTCCAACGGGCCGTACGCCACTGCCAGCAATCAGGTGATGCTCACCGCCGCGCTTGAAGGCCTGATCGAACGCTACAACCTGCACGGCCTGCGCATCGGCGAAGTGGTGGCGGGGGCGGTGCTTAAATTGTCACGGGATATGAATCTGACCCGCGAGTGCGTGCTCGGCTCGCGGCTGTCACCGGCCACCCCGGCCTATGACATCCAGCAAGCTTGCGGTACCGGGCTGGAAGCGGCGCTGCTGGTGGCCAACAAAATCGCCCTCGGCCAGATCGACTGCGGCATTGCCGGTGGCGTCGACACCACCTCGGACGCGCCGATCAGCGTCAGCGAAGGCTTGCGCAAAATCCTCCTGCAGGCCAACCGCGCCAAGACCACCGGCGACAAGCTGAAAACCTTTCTGCAACTGCGTCCGCGGCACCTGATCCCGGAATTCCCGCGTAACGGCGAACCGCGTACCGGCCTGTCGATGGGCCAGCACTGCGAACTGATGGCGCAGACCTGGAACATTCCCCGTGAAGAGCAGGATCAACTGGCCCTCGAAAGCCATCACAAACTCGCTGCCTCCTACAGCGAAGGTTGGCACAACGATCTGATGACGCCGTTCCTCGGCCTGACCCGCGACAACAATCTGCGCCCGGACCTGACCCTGGAAAAACTCGCCACGCTCAAACCCGCTTTCGAACAAAGCGCCAAGGGCACGCTGACGGCGGGCAACTCCACGCCGCTCACCGACGGCGCCTCGGTGGTGCTGCTGGGCAGCGAGGAATGGGCGAAGGAGCGTGGCTTGCCGATCCTCGCCTATCTGCGCGATGGCGAAGCGGCGGCGGTGGATTTCGTCAACGGCGCCGAAGGCCTGTTGATGGCGCCGGTGTATGCCGTGCCGCGCCTGCTGGCACGTAATGGGCTGACCCTGCAGGACTTCGATTACTACGAAATTCACGAAGCGTTCGCCGCCCAGGTGCTGTGCACGCTCAAGGCCTGGGAAGACCCTGAATATTGCAAGACGCGTTTGGGGCTGGACGCACCGCTGGGCTCGATCGATCGCAGCCGGTTGAATGTGAAAGGCAGCTCGCTGGCGGCGGGGCATCCGTTTGCCGCGACCGGTGGGCGGATTGTCGCAAACATGGCGAAACTGCTGGATGCGGCAGGCAAGGGCAGGGGGCTGATCTCGATCTGCGCGGCTGGGGGGCAGGGTGTCACCGCAATCATCGAACGCTAAAAGATCGCAGCCTTCGACGCCAATTTCATGCAGGAGCTGCCGCAGGCTGCGATCTTTTGACCTTGAATCTTTTCATCACCGCTGCGTGTCAGATTCTGTCGCAAATGCCCTCGACAGCCGATAACTACAAGCAAGGTCGGCTCGGCTATGATCGGCAAAGCTCGATTATTTCGGCACAGTGTGTGCATCCACAGGGTTCACAGGTCGGCAACCCCTCCCCGTAGCGCGAGGATTGCCGTATAACGAGTGACATTCGCGTGTTTGGTAATAAAGGACCCACAATAAAAGCTGATGAAGACTCCAAAACGCATTGAACCCCTGATCGAAGACGGTCTGGTCGACGAAGTGCTGCGCCCACTCATGAGTGGTAAAGAAGCAGCTGTTTATGTGGTGCGCTGCGGTAACCAGTTACGTTGCGCGAAGGTTTACAAGGAGGCGAACAAACGCAGTTTCCGCCAGGCAGCCGAGTATCAGGAAGGCCGCAAGGTGCGTAACAGCCGGCAGGCCCGGGCGATGGCCAAGGGTTCGAAATTCGGTCGCAAGGAGACCGAAGACGCCTGGCAGAACGCCGAAGTCGCGGCGTTGTTCCGTCTGGCCGGTGCCGGTGTGCGAGTGCCCAAGCCGTACGACTTTCTCGATGGCGTGCTGCTGATGGAGCTGGTGGCCGACGAGTATGGCGATGCGGCGCCGCGTCTGAACGACGTGGTGCTGGAGCCGGATCAGGCCCGCGAATATCACGCGTTCCTGATCTCGCAGATCGTGCTGATGTTGTGTACCGGTCTGGTGCACGGTGACCTCTCGGAGTTCAACGTGCTGCTGACCCCGACCGGCCCGGTAATCATCGACCTGCCGCAGGCAGTGGATGCCGCCGGCAACAACCACGCGTTCAGCATGCTCGAGCGCGATGTGGGCAACATGGCTTCGTACTTCGGGCGCTTTGCCCCGGAGCTGAAGCAGACCCGCTACGCGAAAGAAATGTGGGCGTTGTACGAAGCCGGCACCTTGCATCCCAACAGCGTGCTGACCGGTGAGTTCGACGATCCGGAAGATCTGGCTGATGTTGGCGGTGTATTGCGCGAGATCGAAGCGGCGCGGCTCGACGAAGAGCGCAAGCAGGCGATCCGTGCGGCGGATGACCAGCCCAAAGGCAAGTCCGACGAACCACCGCCGCCACCGTGGATGCAGTAAGCGCTTGAACAGAAACCCGGCTTCGGCCGGGTTTTTTGTGCCCGTATATTCCGTCACCACACCTCACTGTGGGAGCTGGCTTGCCAGCGATAGCGGTGGTTCAGCTGAAAATTTTATCGGATGTACCGGCCTCTTCGCTGGCAAGCCAGCTCCCACAGGGGGCGGTGGTATCTATGGACGTTATATGGGAATCTTGTCCGCCCCCGCACACTCAAGGATTGAATGTGAACGCCCGCCTGATCATCACCGCCCGTTTGATCTCAGACTTCGGCGCTTTCCTCAACATGGTCGCGCTGGCGACTTACGTTTACCTGCTGAGCAACAGCGCCATGAGCGTCGGGATCTTTCTCGCCAGCCGGGTTGGCGGGGGGATTTTTGCCAGTCTGATCGGTACGCGCTTCTACCGGCGCTGGAATGGCCGGATGCCGTTGATTGTCTTCGATCTTTTGCGTGCGACGTTGCTCGGTCTGCTGTTGATCCTGCCAGTGAGCCAGCAGGCGTTGCTGTTGCCGGTAATCGCTTTCGGCCTGGGCTTTGGCAACTCGATGTTCGCCATCGGCCTCAACAGCCAGTTGCCGAGGCTGATCGCCCCGGCGCAGCTACTGAAAACCAACGCCTGGATCACCTCGGCGTCATCGGCGGCGATGGTTGGCGGCAGTCTGGTCTCGGGGTTGCTGGTGGCGGCATTCGGCTTCGAAACGGTGTTCGCGCTCAACGCACTGACCTATCTGCTGGCGGCGCTGTTGATTGCGCCGTTGCGCTTCGCCGCTGCAGAAGTCAGCGAACAATCGGCCAGCGAACGCGGCGAATGGTCAGCCCTGAAACAAGGCCTGCGCAGTGCCCCGGTGATTGCGGCGATGCTCGCCGTGACCATGGCCGACACCTTGGGCAGTGCCGCGCACAACGTCGGGTTCCCGATCATCTCCAGACTGCTGACACCCGATTCGGCCAGCACCACGCTGGGCCTGATGCTAGCGGTGTGGGCCAGCGGCAAACTGCTCGGCGCACGGATTGCCAGTCGCCTCAAAGGCACGGATAACCGTGATCTGGAGCGACGGTATTTCTTCGGGGTGGCGTTGATGTCCTGCGGTTTTATCCTGATGTTCCAGCAGCACAGCCTGCTCGGCCTGCTGCTGTTTTCCCTGCCGGCGGGGTTGGGTGATGGCGTTTCCGAAGTCGGCCTGATGTCGCGCCTGCAACGTGAGCCTGAGCATTTGCGTCTGCCGATTTTCAGTTTCCTGACCTTGCTGCAAATGACCGGGTTTGGCGTCGGCATGCTGATTGCCGCGCCGTTCTACGAATGGTGGACGCCGGGTGCCGTGGTCATGCTGTTCCACGGCATCCCGCTCGGTACGCTGTTGACCGTGAAGTTGCTGGCGCTCAGGCGCGGGCGGGTTGCGCGCAGCAGCCCGACGCCAGCTCCTTGAGGATCGGACAGTCGGGACGATGGTCGCCATTACAGTGCTCGACCAGATCCTGCAGGGTGTCGCGCAACTCGCCGAGTTCGCGGATCTTCTGATTCAGTTCGTCGATGTGCTGACGCGCTAGCGCTTTCACATCGGCACTGGCACGTTGGCGATCCTGCCACAGGGTCAGCAGCTTGCCGACTTCCTCCAGGGAAAACCCCAAGTCCCGCGAACGCTTGATGAACGCCAGGGTGTGCAGGTCATCATCGCTGTAGACCCGGTAGCCGCTGTCGGTGCGATGGGCCGCCTTGAGCAGGCCGATCGACTCGTAATAGCGGATCATCTTCGCGCTCAGGCCACTGTGTCGGGCCGCTTGGCCGATGTTCATCGGTGCTCCTCCAGATCCTTCGGTTTCCAGGTTTTCAACAGTAGCGCATTGCTCACCACGCTGACGCTCGACAGTGCCATCGCCGCACCGGCCAGCACCGGGTTGAGGAAGCCGAACGCCGCCAGCGGAATGCCGATCAGGTTGTAGACGAAGGCCCAGAACAGGTTCTGGCGAATCTTCGCGTAGGTCTTGCGGCTGATCTCCAGTGCCGCCGGCACCAGCCGTGGATCGCCGCGCATCAGGGTTATACCGGCGGCATGCATCGCCACGTCGGTGCCACCGCCCATGGCGATACCGATGTCCGCTGCGGCCAGTGCCGGGGCATCGTTGATGCCATCGCCGACCATTGCCACCACGCCGGTTTTCTTCAGTTCGGCGACGGTGGCGGCTTTGTCGGCGGGCAGCACTTCGGCGTGCACGTTTTCGATGCCCAAAGCCTCGGCGACCACTGTCGCGCTGCCACGGTTGTCGCCCGTCAGCAGATGGCTGTGGATATCGCGGGCGGTCAGTTGTTGCACTGCTTGCAATGCGCCGGGCTTGAGCGTGTCACCGAAGGCGAACAGGCCGATTACGCGCGGTTCAGGACTTTGCTCGATCAGCCACGACAAGGTCCGGCCTTCGCTTTCCCAGGCCTCGGCGGATTCGGCGAGATTGCCCGCGTTCAGGCCACTTTCTTCCAGCAAACGCCGATTGCCCAGCGCCAGACGCCGACCGCCAAGATTGCCGGCGATGCCACGCCCGGTCAGGGACTGGCTGTCGCTGACATCCGGCACGTTCAGACCACGCTCGGCGGCCGCGTCCAGCACGGCTTTGGCCAGCGGATGTTCGCTGCCGCGTTGCAGGGCGCCAGCCGTTGTCAGCAACGTATTCTCATCGCCATCCACCGCGCTCAAATGCGCGATGCGTGGCGTGCCGGAAGTCAGCGTGCCGGTCTTGTCGAAGACCACGTTGTCGACTTCATGGGCACGTTCCAGCGCTTCGGCATCCTTGATCAGAATCCCGTGACGCGCCGCCACGCCGGTGCCGGCCATGATCGCTGTTGGCGTGGCAAGGCCGAGGGCACACGGACAGGCAATCACCAGCACAGCGACCGCATTGATCAACGCCGTTTCCATGGGCGCGCCGTACAGCCACCAGCCGATCAGCGTCGCCAAAGCGATCAGCAACACGGTGGGCACGAACACCTGGCTGACTTTATCCACCAGTTTCTGGATCGGCGCTTTCGCCGCCTGAGCGTCCTCCACCAGACGGATGATCCGCGCCAGCACGCTTTCTGCACCGAGGGCAGTGGTGCGCACCAGCAGGCGACCTTCACCGTTGATCGCGCCGCCGGTGACCGTGTCGCCCGGCTGTTTTGGCACTGGCAGGCTTTCACCGCTGATCAAGGCTTCGTCAGCGTGGCTCTGGCCTTCCAGCACTTCACCGTCCACCGGAAAGCGTTCGCCAGGTTTGACCAGAACCAGATCGTTGAGGCGCAGGGCACTGATTGCCACGTCCTGTTCGCGACCGTCGATCACTTGAATCGCCCGCTCCGGGCGCAAGGCTTCGAGGGCGCGGATGGCGCTGGCGGTCTGGCGTTTGGCGCGGCTTTCCAGGTATTTGCCGAGCAGCACCAAGGCAATCACCACGGCTGAGGCTTCGAAATACAGATGCGGCATGCGCCCGGCGGCGGTGGCCCATTCGTACAGGCTCAAGCCATAGCCTGCGCTGGTGCCGAGGGCGACCAGCAAGTCCATGTTGCCGGCGCCGGCGCGCACGGCTTTCCACGCGGCCACGTAAAACCGTGCACCGAAAATGAATTGCACCGGGGTGGCGAGGGCGAATTGCGCCCAGGCCGGGAGCATCCAGTGAATGCCGAACGGTTGCAGCAGCATCGGCAGCACCAACGGCAACGCCAAGGCGATGGCGCAGATCAGCGCCCAGCGTTCATGGTGCAGACGCTGTTGCTGGTTATCGGTGGCGGGATGTTCGGCTTGCCAGACGCTGGCCGAGTAACCGGCCTTGCTCACAGCATCGAGCAGCGACTGAATATCGACCTGACCGAGCCATTCGAGGTGCGCACGTTCGTTGGCGAGGTTGACGCTGACGCTCTTCACCCCGGGGACTTTGTTCAGGGCGCGCTCGACGCGACCGACGCACGAGGCGCAGGTCATGCCTTCGATGGTCAATTCCACGGTTTGCTGCGGCACGCTGTAACCAGCGCGTTCAACCGCCTCCATCAACGCCGGCAAGCTGTCGCCGGGCGCCTGGACGCGGGCCTGTTCGGTGGCGAGATTGACGCTGACGCCACTGGCGCCGCTGACTTTGCGCAACGCCCGCTCGACACGCCCGGCGCAACTGGCGCAGGTCATGCCGGCAATCGGCAGATCGAAAGTGGTGGAATCGGACATCGGTCGTACTCCCTGTAGTAGATGCCTACAAGGATCAACCTTGCCATGCGGGCAAGGTCAAGCGCCAATCTGAAAAGCAAAAGATCGTCCGATCGCGGCGGTTGACTCAGTATTCGAGGGCAGCAGGTCGCAGGTACAAACCTTTGGCATTTGCCGCGATCCGGTACTTGAGCACATCGCCGGCCTTGAGCGTGATCTCCTGCGCCGGCGGCGCGAGCATGCCTGCCTGGCAACCCGGCACCTGGCCAGGCAACTGTTTCAGCCGAATGGAAATCGTGCCGTGGGGCAGGTTGAACGAAGTGGTCTGTTCCTGCAGCAGGCGCGCTGCCAGTTCATCATTGACGTACACGCCAATCTCGCAGGGAGTCGGTACTTCCAGACGCTCGCGCGAGATGATCAGTACGGCGTAGTCCTCGCCGGTCGCATTGGCCTGGGGCAGGGCGGCAAAGAGGCTGAGCAAGCCAAACAGGCTGAAAGCTGACCAGCGCATGGCTGAATCTCCTGAATTTGAGTCATTGATGCACGCAGCTTGGCTGAGCGCGGCGCCGAATGCCAGCCCGGCAGGTTTCTGCAGAACTTGACCTTGCCATGGTGGCAAGCTCGACACTGCCGGCAACCTCACTCAAAGGAGTCCATCCATGCAAGTGTTCAACGTTCAAGGCATGTCCTGCGGTCACTGCGTCAAAGCCATTACCAACGCGGTGCAGGCGAAAGATCCGGCGGCCAGCGTGCGGGTCGATCTGGGGGCCAAAGAAGTCGGCGTCGAGAGTTCGCTGAGTGCCGAGCAGGTGATCGAGGTGATCAGTGAAGAAGGCTACCCGGTAAAACTCGCCGGATAATGATAAATCCCCTGTGGCGAGGGAGCTTGCTCCCGTCGGGTCGCGAAGCGGCCCTTTTTCCAATTGAAAAACACTGGGCCTGCTGCGCAGGCCAGCGGGAGCAAGCTCCCTCGCCACAGGTTTCAGGTGTAGGTCATCTGATTTTTAATAGTTAGCGAGCTATCGGAATGTTCAAGGTGTCTCAGCGCGGCTAGACTGTCGGGCTGCCGACTTCTATCCCACCTGGATGCCTGATGAACTTCCGTACCATTCTGATTCTCGGTGCCTTGAGCGCCTTCGGTCCGCTGGCGATCGACTTCTATTTGCCCGCGTTTCCGTCGATGGCGCTGGCCTTTGGCACTGATGAAAAGCATGTGCAGCTGACCCTGGCGGCCTATTTCGCCGGCCTGTCGATCGGGCAGTTGCTTTACGGCCCGGTGGCGGACCGTTTTGGGCGGCGCCTGCCGTTGCTTGGCGGGGTCGGCCTGTTCACCCTGGCCTCGCTGGCCTGTGCCTACGCACCGAATCTGGAATGGCTGATCGGCGCGCGTTTCGTTCAGGCGCTGGGCGGTTGCGCGGGGATGGTGATTTCCCGGGCGGTGGTCAGTGACAAGTGCGATGCGGTTGGTTCGGCGAAAGTCTTCTCGCAGTTGATGCTGGTGATGGGGTTGGCGCCGATCCTCGCGCCGCTGCTCGGCGGTCTGCTGGTCAACACCACGGGCTGGCAGTCGATCTTCCTCGTGCTCACCGGCTTCAGTGCGCTGGCGGGCTTGGCTGTGGCGCTGGGTCTGCCGGAAAGTCTGCCGGCCCATGTGCCACGCCAGCCGTTGTCCGGTGCGTTGCGCCAATACGGCCGGTTGTTCGGCGACCGGGTGTTTCTCGGCCACGCCCTGACCGGCGGTATCGCCGTCGCCGGGATGTTTTCCTATATCGCCGGTTCACCGTTCGTCTTCATCAAGCTCTACGGCGTACCGGCCGAGCATTTCGGCTGGTTGTTCGGCACCAATGCCGCGGGTTTCATTCTGGTGGCCCAGGTTAATGCGCGGCTGTTGGCCAAGCGCGGTCCGGCGTTCCTGCTGGCGCGGGCGGTCTGGGTGTATCTGTTGGCCGGTGTGACTTTGCTCGCGGTCAGCTCGATGCACACCGACGCCTTGTGGCCGTTGTTGCTTCCGTTGTTCGTGTGCATTGCCAGCCTCGGCTGCATCCTGCCTAACGCAGCGGCCTGCGCGATGAACGGTCAGGGCGCGCGGGCCGGCAGTGCCTCGGCGCTGATGGGTTGCCTGCAGTTCAGCGTGGCTTCCGGCGCGGCCTCGCTGGTGGGTGTTCTGCACGATGGCAGCGCCATGCCGATGGCCATGGTCATCAGTCTGTGCGGATTACTGGTGGTGAGCGTTGCGATGTACACCCGGCATTTGCAGAATGCCCGGGCGCTGGCGCAAGCACAGGCCGAAGCCTGAAACCTTCAGCCGGCGGCGCGTTGCTGTCCGGGGTCGGGAAACTGATGGGGCGCGTGCAGGCGCGCTTCAAGGGTGCGGGTGAAGGCGAGGGCCTCGGCTTCACTGCGAAAGGTCACGGCGTGCTGGTCCAGGCGAACCTGCCATTGGGACTTTGCCACTTCTTTTATCAGGATCTTCATTGCTGACCTCCCTTGTGTAAAAGATGCATCGCAGAGGCTTCGATTGTAGACCTGAATACGATCGCATTTGTGACAACGCTCAAGCATCTGACTGACGGCAAAAAACAGCACCAGCCCTTAAAGGGTCTGGCGCTGATTGCGGCCTTCGGATTCTCAGAAACTTTCTAAAACAATTTTCCCCTTGGCTTTGCCACTTTCCAGCAACTCGTGCGCGCGACGCAGGTTGGTCGCGTTGATCGTGCCGAAATGTTCGCCCACCGTCGTTTTCAAAGTCCCCGCATCAATCAGATCGGCCACGCGGTTGAGCAGTTTGTGCTGCTCGATCATGTCCGGGGTTTCGAACAGCGATCGGGTGTACATGAACTCCCAATGCAGCGACAGGCTCTTGCGCTTGAGCTGGCTCACGTCCAGCGACTTCGGATCGTCGATCAGCGCGAGTTTGCCTTGCGGCGCCAGGGCCTCGACCAGTTGATCGAGGTGCAGATCGGTCTGGGTCAAGCTGGCGACGTGGGTCACGTGATCGATGCCGGCGCGCTTGAGTTCTTCGCTCAACGGCTGGCTATGGTCGATCACCCGGTCGGCGCCCAGCTCCGTCACCCAGTCGCGAGTCTGCGCACGGGACGCGGTGCCGATGACCTTCAGGCCGGTCAACTGGCTGGCCAGTTGGGTGAGGATGGAACCGACGCCGCCAGCGGCACCGACGATCAGCAGGCTCTGGCCCACATCGGTTTTGCCTTCGCTGATCTGCAGGCGTTCGAACAACAACTCCCACGCGGTGATCGCGGTCAACGGCAGAGCGGCAGCTTCGGCGAAACTCAGGGACTTGGGCATGTGGCCGACGATGCGCTCATCAACCACGTGCAGTTCGCTGTTGCCACCGGCACGGGCAATGGAGCCGGCGTAGAACACTTTGTCGCCAGCCTTGAACAGCGTCACTTCACTGCCGACAGCCTTGACCACGCCGGCAACGTCCCAGCCCAGCACTTTCGCCGCGCCGTTCTCCGGCGCCACGTTCTGCCGTACCTTGGTGTCCACCGGGTTGACCGAGATCGCTTTGACTTCCACCAGCAGGTCGCGCGGGCCGGCGACCGGCTCCGGCAGTTCGATGTCTTGCAGGGATTGTTCGTCGCTGATCGGCAGGGAGGCGTAATAGGCGATGGCTTTCATGACTTGCTCCATAACGGTAATAGAAGAAGGGCTCAGGCGATGGCGCCCAGGCGTTTCAATTGGAAGTGTTCGATGCAGTGGCCGGCGGCGGCCTGGAAGTTCTGAAAATGCGCGCTGGCGTTGTGCGCCGAAAGGATTTCCTCGCTGGCCCATTGTTCGATCACATAGAAAGTCAGCGGATCGGCGAGGTCGCGGTGCAGGTCGTACTGGCTGCAGCCTTTTTCGGCGCGACTCGGTTCAACCAGTGCGCGCAGGGCGTTTTCGAGGGTGTCCTGCTGGCCGGGTTTGGCGATCAGGGTGGCGATGGCGGTGAATGCTTGGGACATGTGCGGCTCCGGTCGCGGGATAAATTCGCTTGAACCCATCATTGGCTATTTCTCGGCGCGATAAAACCGGCTAAAAGAGCAGTCTCTTTCAATATTTTTTTGATAATCGAGGCTGGGAATGCTGCGTTTCGACGATTTGCAGTTGTTCGTGCGCGCGGCGGATCTGGGCAGCCTGTCTGCAGCGGCGCGGGTGATGGACATGTCTGCCGCTGTGGCCAGCGCGGCGCTCAAACGCATCGAACAGCAACTGGGCGTGCGTTTGCTGGCGCGCTCGACCCGCAGCCTGCGCCTGACCGCCGAGGGCGAAGGCTTTCTCGAATACGCGCGGGCCGCGTTGAGTTCGCTGGACGAAGGCCGGCGTTTTCTCTCCAGCGCGCAGGATCAGGTCAGCGGCATCCTGCAGTTGTCGGCGCCTTCGGATTTCGGGCGCAACCTGTTGTTGCCATGGCTCGACGAGTTTCAGCGCGAGCATCCGAAACTGACCGTGCGCCTGTTGCTCGGTGATCGCATCGCCGACCTGTTCCGCCAGCCGGTGGACATCGCCCTGCGCTATGGCGAGCCGGAAGATTCGAGCCTGGTGGCCCTGCCCATCGCCCCGGACAATCGCCGCGTGCTCTGCGCATCGCCGGCGTACCTGGCGCGCCACGGCGAACCGCGTCAGCTCGAACAACTGGCGCAGCACAACTGCCTGCTGTACATGCTCGGCAGCCGCGTGCACGACCATTGGAGTTTTCATGACGGTAAACGTGAAGTCGGCCTGACGGTCAGTGGCGATCGCTTCAGTGATGACGCCGACGTCGTCCGGTTGTGGGCGGTGGCGGGGGCGGGCATCGCCTACAAATCGTGGCTCGATGTCGGCGCGGATGTGCTCGCCGGGCGCCTCAAAGTGTTGCTGCCGGAGCTGCTCTGTGAGCGTGCTCCGCTGAATCTGTTGTGCGCCCATCGCGCACAATTGAGTAAGCCGGTGAACCTTTTGAGGGAGATGCTCGCCAGCCGATGCGCCGAATTGAGTAGTCAATTTCCCCATTTCCCGAAAGTTGATCATTAGTCGCAGGCAATTAGCGAAATTTCACTCAGGAACTATCACCATTCGTGTCAGCCACGGCGCAGGAAGCAGCGTGCATCCCGCTTATACTAGCGACCGCCTCAAACCTGCACCGATAACCGGTCAGGACTGAATCCGGCCGGTTTTTCAGAGCCGGGCGAGCGCTGTACAAACGCCGCGGACACTCCATTGACGGGTGCCGCAGCACCGGCCTGGCGTGCTCCGGTTCACGGCGTTTTACCCGTCTTGGCCGACGACACATTACTGGTCAAGATGTCTTCGAGCAGTAGACGATACGATTCAACAGGGAGTGAACACATGGAACATGCACCTTGCATCAGCCAGATCGCCACGCTGCTGGCCGACCCCAAGCGCAGTGCGATGATGTGGGCGTTGATGGATGGCTCGGCACGCCAGACCGAAGAGCTGGCGCTGCTGGCAGGGTTGTCGCCATCCTCGGCCAGTGCGCATCTGGGGCGTTTGTCCGCCGGGGGCCTGTTGAAAGTCGAGGTCCGTGGACGCAAGCGCTTTTTCCGCCTGGCAGCCCCGGAGATTGCGGCGGCCATCGAAGCCCTGGCCAGTGCCACCATCGCCAGCGCACCGCGAGAAATTCCTCACGTATTCAAACGCTCGACGCCGAGCGCCAATCCCCGGACTGCGCCGTCTTCACTGCTGCGTGCGCGCTTTTGCGATGACCATCTGGGGGGCACGCTGGCTGCCGATCTGTATCAGCGTCTGCTCGATGCCGGCTGGCTCGAACAGATCGAGCAGCGGGTCGTGGTGACCCTCAAAGGCTCGACGCAACTGGCCAACCGCGGGGTATTCATCCAGGCCCTCGCTCATCGCAAGGCTCAGGTGGCGTGTGCCTGTCCGGACTGGAGTGAACGTCGCCCGCACTTGGGCGGTTCACTGGGCGCGGCGGTGCTGCAACTGTTCATGCAGTCCGGCTGGCTGGTGCTGCCCAAGGACTCCCGAGCCTTGCAAGTGACCCCGGCCGGGCAGCGGGAAATCCAGCGTTTCGCTAAGGAAACCGAGCTGGAATTGGCGTAGTAGAGCGTTCGCCGGCCGACACTTCGACGCTGGCGTCGCCTGTGACTGCGAACAGGTCGTATCCAGAAAAAGCGCCGGGGCGTAATCGCGCACACTCGATCTGCACACATTGTGGATGGGGGATGGGGCATGGATACGCGAAACTTCAGCGCGGCAGAGCGCCTGGAACGGCTGCCGCTCAGCGGTTATCACCGGGTCATTTTCATCATCATCGCCCTGGCGTTCTTTTTCGATTCCATGGACCTAGCCATGATGACGTTCCTGCTTGGCTCGATCAAAACCGAATTCGGCTTGAGCAGTGCACAAGCCGGTCTGCTCGCCAGTTCGAGTTTTTTCGGCATGGTGCTGGGGGCGTCGCTGTCGGGCATGCTCGCCGATCGTTTCGGGCGTAAACCGGTGTTTCAGTGGAGCATCGTGCTGTGGGGCGTGGCCAGTTATCTGTGTTCGACCGCGCAAACGGTCGAGAGCCTGACGCTGTTCCGCATCCTGCTGGGGATCGGCATGGGCATGGAGTTTCCGATTGCACAGTCGATGCTTTCCGAGTTGATCCCGGCGCAGCGGCGCGGGCGCTACATTGCATTGATGGACGGTTTCTGGCCGCTGGGTTTTGTCGCCGCCGGAGTGCTGTCGTACTTCCTGCTGCCGCTGATTGGCTGGCGCGACATCTTTCTGGTGTTGGCGGTGCCGGCGGTGTTTGTGCTGGCGATCCGTTTCTTTATTCCCGAATCACCGCGCTGGCTGGAGCAAGCCGGACGCCATGAGGCGGCGGACAAAGTACTGAGCGCGATCGAGGCCCGCGTGCGGACGTCGCTCGGTGTCGAAACGCTGCCTGAGCCGGTGCGCCTGCCAAGGACAGCAACGCCGCCGGGCAATTTCTTCTCGGCCCTCAAGCAGATCTGGTCACCGCAATACCGCCAGCGCACGACGATGATCTGGAGTCTGTGGTTTTTTGCCTTGCTCGGTTTTTACGGGCTGACGTCGTGGCTCAGTGCGTTGTTGCAACAGTCGGGTTTTGCCGTGACCCAGTCGGTGTATTACACCGTGCTGATTTCTCTGGGCGGGATTCCCGGGTTTCTGATGGCGGCGTGGCTGGTGGAGCGCTGGGGGCGCAAACCGGTGTGCATCGTGACGTTGCTCGGCGGCGGGGTGATGGCGTTTCTCTACGGGCAGAGCGCGGTGTTCGGCGGCAACGTCGCGTTGCTGATCAGCTCGGGATTGCTGATGCAGTTTTTCCTGTTCGGCATGTGGGCGGTGCTCTACACCTATACTCCGGAGTTGTACCCGACCTCGGCGCGCGCCACAGGCTCGGGCTTTGCCTCGGCGATTGGCCGCGTCGGCTCGCTGCTCGGACCGCTGGTGACCGGGTTGGTATTCCCGATTACCGGGCAGGGCGGGGTGTTTGCGCTGGGTGCGCTGTGCTTTGCGATTGCGGCGGGGGTGGTGTGGCTGTTCGGGATGGAGACGCGGGGCAAGACGCTGGAAGAGCTGACTGAACTCGAGATTTCCAGCTAAACACAACTCCTGTGGGAGCGGGCTTGCCCGCGATGGCGGACTGTCAGTCAACATTGATGTTGGAACTGATGGCCTCATCGCGGGCAAGCCCGCTCCCACAGTTTTTGTATTGCTCTTTAAGGTTTTACCAGACGCGCATCCAGGCTGTTCTGCGCCAGGCGTTTAGCTTGATCCTGGGTCATGCCCAGGTGTTCATGCAGCGCATGGAAGTTCTCGGTGACGTAGCCGCCGAAGTACGCCGGGTCGTCGGAGTTGACGGTGACCTTCACCCCACGCTCGAGCATGTCGAGGATGTTGTGCTGCGACATGTGATCGAACACGCAGAGCTTGGTGTTCGACAGCGGGCACACGGTCAGCGGAATCTGCTCGTCGATGATCCGCTGCATCAGGCGCTCGTCTTCGATGGCGCGCACGCCATGGTCGATGCGCTGGATTTTCAGCAGGTCGATGGCTTCCCAGATGTATTCCGGCGGGCCTTCTTCACCGGCGTGAGCAACGGTCAGGAAGCCTTCGTGACGGGCGCGGTCGAACACACGCTGGAACTTGCTTGGCGGGTGACCCATCTCGGAGCTGTCCAGGCCTACAGCCACAAACGCATCACGGAACGGCAGCGCCTGATCGAGGGTTTTCTGCGCTTCGTCTTCGCTGAGGTGGCGCAGGAAGCTCAGGATCAAACCGCTGGTGATGCCCAGTTGCTGCTCGCCATCCTTGAGTGCCGCGGCGATGCCGTTGAGCACCACTTCAAACGGGATGCCCCGGTCGGTGTGGGTCTGCGGGTCGAAGAACGGTTCGGTGTGAATCACGTTCTGCGCTTTGCAGCGCAGCAGGTAGGCCCAGGTCAGGTCGTAGAAATCCTGCGAGGTGCGCAACACGTCGGCGCCCTGGTAATACAGGTCGAGGAATTCCTGCAAGTTGTTGAAGGCGTAGGCCTTGCGCAGGGTTTCGACATCGCTCCACGGCAGGGCGATCTTGTTGCGTTCAGCCAGGGCGAACAGCAGCTCGGGCTCCAGCGAGCCTTCCAGATGCAGGTGCAGTTCGGCCTTGGGCAGGGCGTTGAGCCAATCGTACATATTCTTTTCTCATCAGGTGCAGATGGCGGCCATTCTACAGATGCGCGCCGAAACAATTGGCAAAACCTGACCAAGCGATCCATCACACCGCTTGCGGTTCACGGCGGTAGGCGTAGGTATCGGCGAAGCGTGACAGCAGGAATTCGGCGCAGGTGGTGGTCGGATATTTAGCCGGGTGCTGTTCGTCCTGGCAACCGGGCAGGCATTCGATACGGGTGTCCGGGTGCGGTTCGGCGAAGAACGGCATCGAATAGCGATCCACCCCCAGCGGACTGATCACCCGATGCGGGGTCGAGCGATAACGGTCGTTGCTCCAGCGCGCCATCATGTCACCGAGGTTGACCACGAATGTGCCTTCGATGGGCGGCGCATCTATCCATTCGCCATTGACGTTCTTCACTTGCAGGCCGCCGGCGCTGTCCTGGTAGAGCAGGGTGATGCAGCCGTAATCGGTGTGCGCGCCGGCGCCTTGCTGCTCGGCGCTGCTGGCGGTGCGGCGCGGCGGGTAGTGGATCAGCCGCAGCACACTGACCGGCTGATTGAAGCGGGTGTCGAAGAAGTCGCGCTCGATCCCCATCGCAATCGTCATTGCCCGCAGCAGAGTTTGCGCGAGCGCCTGCATGTCGAGGTAGTGCTGCTCCAGCAGCGTTTCCCAACCGGCGATTGGCGGATGACGATTGGGCCCGCGCAAGGGTTTTTCCGCTAGCACTTCAGGATGGTTCGCCGGCAGGTGTAGGCCCATGTCGAAGGTTTCTTTGAGGTCGCTGGGTTTGTCGGGATCGAGCTGTTCGGTGGCGATGGCGCCGTAGCCGCGATGGTGGCGGGTCTGGGTGATGTCGATCCTGAGTTTTTCTTCTGTCGGTTGCGCAAAAAAGCGCTGGGCGTGGTTGAGCAGCGAATCGATGCGTTGCGCGGAAATCGGGTGACCCTTGATGTAGAAGAAGCCCCATTCGCGGCAGGCTTTGTCGATCTGCGCGGCGACGGCAGGCCACGCGTTTTGGTCGTCGCTATAGAGCGGGCTGATGTCGATGATCGGGAGCTGATCCATACACAATCCTTGAGAGCGCTGAAGATCAAAATGTGGGAGCTGGCTTGCCAGCGATAGCGGTCTGACAGGCAACAATGATGTCGAATGTGAGGACCTCATCGCTGGCAAGCCAGCTCCCACAGGGTCGATGCAAGTTTGAAGAGATTACTTCGGCATCTCGGCCTTCATCCCTTCCACGTAATAGTTCATCGATGCCAACTCCGCATTCGTTGCACTCACCCCCGCCGGGATTTTCTCCACGCCGGCCTGATCCTTGATCGGCCCGGTGAACGGTTGCAGTGCACCGCTCTTGATGTCGGCAATGATCTGCTCTGCCTCGGCTTTCACTGGTGCCGGAACCAGATCACTGATCGGCAGCTCAACCGTGCCTTCCTTCAGCCCGCCCCAGTAGTCCTGGGATTTCCAGTTGTGGTCGATCACGCTTTGGGTCGCTTGAATGTAATGCGGCGCCCAGTCGTTGACGATCGAGGTCAGTACCGCTTTCGGGCCGAAGTGCGCCATGTCCGAGGCGTAACCCACGGCGTACACGCCACGCCGTTCGGCGGCCTGAATCGGCGCCGGGCTGTCGGTGTGCTGGAACACCACGTCCACACCCTGATCGATCAGCGCGTTGGCCGCATCGGCTTCCTTGCCCGGATCGAACCACGAGTTGACCCACACCACTTTGATTTCGGTGCCGGGGTTGTACTTGTTCAGCGCCAGCTGGATGGCGTTGATGTCGCGGATCACTTCCGGAATCGGGAACGAGGCGACATAGCCGATCTTCTTGGTCTTGGTCATCTTCGCCGCGAGGAAACCGCCGACGTAACGCCCCTCGTAAGTGCGCGCCAGATAGGTGCCGAGGTTCTTGTCCTGCTTGTAGCCGGTGGCGTGTTCGAAGGTCACCTTGGGAAACTGTTTGGCGACTTTCAGCGTCGGGTTCATGTAGCCGAAAGAGGTGGTGAAGATCAGGTCGTAGTTGTCCTTGGCCATGTTGCGAATCACCCGCTCGGCGTCGGCACCCTCGGCCACATTCTCGACGTAATTGGTGCTGATCTGCGCGCCGAATTTCTCCGCCAGCGCCTTGCGCCCCTGTTCATGCTGATACGTCCAGCCGTGGTCGCCGATCGGGCCGATGTAGACGAAACCGACCTTCAGCGGATCTGCAGCGCTGGCGCTCAGGCTTATCCCCAGACCGATGGCGGCGCACAGCAGTTTGTGCAGCGGACGTATGTGCATGAATTGGAGCTCCATTTTGTTGTGTGTGGTCAGGAGCAATGCAAATTGCTGACCAACAGGACAACAAAGCCAAAGATCGCAGCCTGCGGCAGCTCCTACAGGGGATGCGCAACCTGTAGGAGCTGCCGCAGGCTGCGATCTTTTCAGCGCCGGAACCAACGCAGTGCAAGCCAGCGGATTCACGCTATCGGTTGGTGCGCTAAGGTGTAACGAAACGTTAGCGCCACGCCGCAGTCAGTAGCTCATTCGAATCTCTCGTCAAAAAGGCCCGCCATGCTCACGATCCTCAAGCAAGAAAGCTTTCTGCTGCTGGCGGTGATTGCCGCGTGCATCGCCTATCCACTGGAACACTGGATGCTGCACAGCGGGCAGATCGTCGCGTTGATTTCGGGTCTGGTTCTGATCGCCTTCATCGTTGCCGCCTCGATGCGCGTCGCTCATCAGGCCGAACTGCTCGCAGAAAAAGTCGGCGACCCTTACGGCACGATGATCCTGACCCTCGCCGCGGTGCTGGTGGAAGTGGTGATCCTGGCGATCATGATGAGCAACGAAGCCTCGGCCACGCTGGTGCGGGACACGATCTATTCGGCGGTGATGCTCGACATCAACGGCATCCTCGGCCTCGCCGCGTTGATGGGCGGGCTCAAGCACGGCGAGCAGTCGTACAACGATGATTCGGCACGCAGCTACAGCGTGATGATCCTCACCGCCATGGGCGTATCGATGGTGGTGCCGGAGTTTATTCCGGCGGCCAACTGGAAGATTTATTCAGCGTTCACCATCGGTGCGATGGTGGTGCTTTACGCGCTGTTCCTGCGCATGCAGGTCGGGCCGCACAGTTACTTTTTCAGCTACAGCTACCCGGATAAACGCCGCAAGAAAGAACCGGTGGAAGATGAACCGAAACCGCTGAGCCTGACTTGGTCGATCGGCATTCTGGTGTTCGGCGTGGTGGTGATCGGCGCTCTGGCCGAAGTGATGTCCAAGACCCTCGATCTGGGCCTGGAAGGCACGGGCGCGCCGCCGGTGATCACGGCGATTCTGGTGGCGGCGATATCGGCGGCACCGGAGATTCTGACGGCGTTGCGTGCCGCGTTGGCCAACCGCATGCAGTCGGTGGTGAACATCGCGATGGGCGCGTCACTGTCGACGGTGATCCTGACCGTGCCGGTGATGGAAGCGATGGCGCTGTACACCGGTCAGCCGTTTCAGATGGCGATGACCCCGGTGCAGACGGTGATGATCTTCATCACGCTGATCGTCAGTGCGATCAACCTCAATGACGGCGAGACCAATGCCATCGAAGGCATGACGCACTTTGTGCTGTTTGCGACGTTCATCATGCTGTCGCTACTGGGCCTCTAGAAACACCACAAATCCCCCTGTAGGAGCTGCCGCAGGCTGCGATCTTTTGATCTTGTTTTAAAATCAAAATCAAGATCAAAAGATCGCAGCCTGCGGCAGCTCCTACAGGGGGCTTTATTGGATCAGGTGCCGGCGATCAACTGGCGAGCCGCCTGGCTGTGATCAGCGATCAGGCCTTTGAGATCAAGACCTTCAACCTGACCATCAACCACCCGCCACTTGCCGCCAATCATCACCCGGTCCGCCCGATCGGCACCGCACAACAGCAGCGCCGAAATCGGATCATGACTGCCGGAGAAACGCAGTTCATCGAGCTTGAACAACGCCAGATCCGCCTGCTTGCCCACCGCCAGCTCGCCAATGTCGGTACGCCCCAGCAGGCTCGCCGAGCCTTTGGTCGCCCAGCCGAGCACGCGCTCCGGGGTGATTTTTTCCGCACCATAACGCAGACGCTGGATGTACAGCGCCTGCCGCGCTTCGAGGATCATGTTCGAGGCATCGTTGGAGGCCGAGCCGTCCACACCCAGACCGAACAGCGCACCGGCATCGGTCAGATCAATACTCGGGCAAATGCCGGAGGCCAGGCGCATGTTCGAACTCGGGCAATGGCAGATACCGGTGCCGGCCTGGCCGAGGCGGGCGATTTCATCCGGGTTGAAGTGGATGCCGTGGGCCAGCCAGGTGCGCGGGCCGAGCCAGCCGACGCTGTCCAGATAATCCACGGTGCGCAGGCCGAAACGCTGCAGGCAGAAATCCTCTTCGTCGAGGGTTTCGGCCAGATGCGTGTGCAGGCGGACGTCGAGTTTATTCGCCAGTTCGGCGCTGGCGGACATGATTTCCGGGGTCACCGAGAATGGCGAGCACGGAGCCAGCGCGATCTGGATTTGCGCACCGTCGCCGCGCTCGTGGTACTCGTGAATCAGGCGCTGGCTGTCGTCGAGAATCACCTGACCTTCCTGCACGGTCTGCTGCGGCGGCAGGCCACCGTCCTTCTCGCCGAGGCTCATCGAACCACGAGTCAGCATGGCGCGCATGCCCAGTTCGCGCACGGTGTCGACTTGCACGTCGATGGCGTTTTCCAGACCGTCCGGGAACAGGTAGTGGTGGTCGGCGGCGGTGGTGCAACCCGACAGCAGCAATTCAGCCAAAGCCACTTTCGTCGCGAGGGCGAGTTTTTCCGGGGTCAGCCGCGCCCATACCGGGTACAGGGTTTTCAGCCACGGGAACAACGGCTGATTGACCACCGGCGCCCAGGCGCGAGTCAGGGTTTGATAGAAGTGGTGATGGGTGTTGATCAGGCCCGGCAGGATCACATGCTCGCGGGCATCGAACACGTCATTGCATGGCGCGGACGGTTGCTGACCGGCTGCCAGCACTTCGACGATCACGCCGTCTTGCAGCACCAGACCGCCACGGGCATCGAGCGCGTTGGCCGTGAAAATGGCGAGGGGATTTTTTAACCAGGTACGGGTCGCAGGCATTGTGGCCGGCTCCTCTGAAAGTGGGGTTCAGGGTTGCCAGCTCAGTGTTGCCCTGTCTGCTGATCCAGGGTCGCCGCGAAGGACGAGGCGCGCAGTTTCAAACAAATCGCCGGATCGGGCAAGCCCAACCCGACAGCCAACACATCCCCCCTGTAGGAGCTGCCGAAGGCTGCGATCTTTTGATTTTGTTTTCCAAGATCAAAAGATCGTCCGATCGCGGCCCGAGCCTTCGGCAGCTCCTACAGGGGGTTTTCAGTGCTTACCAGGGAATGGTTTCACCCTTGTAGTTGATGAAGTGATGCCCGCCCTTGCCGGTGTACGCATTCACCTGATCAATCAGCCCGCGAGTGCTGGTCTCTACATCCAGATCAGCACCTTCACCGCCCATATCCGTTTTCACCCAGCCCGGATGCAACGACAGCACGGTGAGTTTCTGCTCGCCCAGCTGGGTGACGAAACTGTTGGTCATCGAGTTCAGCGCGGCCTTGCTCGCCTTGTACAGCGCCAACTCCGGCGCGTCCGGTACGGTGACGCTGCCCAGGCCGGAACTCATGAACGCCAGCACGCCGCTGCCGTCGCGGATCTGTCCGACGAAGCGCTGTGCGAGGTTGATCGGCGCCACGGCGTTGGTGAAAAACAGTTGCCCGACTTCGGCCAGTGTCGCGCCGCCCGGTGTCTGCACCTCCGGGCCTTTGACCCCGGCGTTGACGAACAACAGGTCGAAGGTCTCGCCCTTGAGCTGCTGGCTCAGGGCGATCACCGCTTGCTGGTCGTCCATGTCGAGTTTCTCGATCCGCACCTTGCCCAGCGCTTGCAGCGCCTCGGCCTTTTGCGGATTGCGCACGGTGGCGGTCACTTGCCAGCCATCGGCCAGCAGGGTTTTCACCAGCCCGAGGCCCAAGCCACGAGAGGCGCCGATGATCAGTGCGTGTTTTGCCTGGGACATGACGGGATTCCTTGAAAGTTACGGTTCACGGATTCAATGGACACGCCTGACCGAGCCGTTGTTGCAACTCTCGTCGCAACACATCGAGTTCGCTCATGCGGGTTTCGATCAAATGCAGTTTGTCGCGCAGCAACTGCGCCACGGCATTTTCCGGGTCGGGCGCGTTCCACAACGCGGCGACACTGTCGCCGATTTCGCCGAGGGTAAAACCCAGGCGCTGTGCAGTCTTGATGTAGAGCACCAGTTGCAGCATTTCCGGCGGGTAATCGCGATAACCGTTGGCACTGCGTTGTGCCGCGATCAGTCCGCGCTGCTCGTAGAAACGCAAGGTGTCGCGGCTGACGGCGCTGGCCTGGGCTAATTCACCGATGCGCATGCTGGGTCTCAAAAGAGGTCTTGACCCTGGAGCATACTCCAGGCTTTACCGTGAGTACTCCCTGAATTTCTGGAGCATGGATGATGTGGACTTCGACCCAGTATCGAAACGTGGTGCGCGGCAGCGCCTGGTATGACCTGATCGTAACGGCGGCGTTTGCCACGCCGTGGAGTTTTGCTGTGTTGCACGGTTTTTTGACCGCGTTGAATTTGCCCGGTGAGCTGCCTGCGTTTCAGCCCGTGCATATGTTGATGGCAAACCTGCTGGGCTCGGTGGTTTGTGTGTGGGCGGTGCTGCGTATTCGTGATCCGCAACCGGTGTATGGGCGCTATGACGCGGTGGCGCGGTTTCTGTTTGCGGCTTGGCAGGCGTATGCCCTGATGCATGGCGCCAGTTCGTTGCTGATCGGTTTTCTGGTCTTCGAGTTGGCGTGGGGCGTGGCTCAGGTCATGCCGGTCTGTGTCGAGGGAGCTTGCTCCCGCTCGGCTGCGCAGCAGCCGTAATTCCTGAGTGCGAGGTCTTCCAGATTCAATGTTGAGGGCCGCTTCGCGCCCCAGCGGGAGCAAGCTCCCTCGCCATAGGTCTGGTGTGTGGCTAATGCCCGGCCTGCCACGGCTGCCCCAACGACACCGGCGCATACAACCGAGTCCGAACGGCATCGCGCGACAACAGCACCAACACCACAATCGTCGCCACATACGGCAGCATCGCCAGCAGGCTCGATGGAATCGCCAGCCCCAACCCCTGCGCCACCAGGTGCAGGATGCTGGCGAGCCCGAACAGATACGCGCCCAGCAGCAAGCGCCACACCCGCCAACTGGCAAACACCACCAGTGCCAGGGCAATCCAGCCACGCCCGGCGGTCATGTTCTCGGCCCACATCGGTGTGTACGCCAGCGACAGATACGCCCCGGCCAGCCCGGCCATCGCCCCGCCAAACAGCACCGCAAGCGTGCGCACGGTCAGCACCGGCAGGCCCATCGCACTGGCCGCGTCCGGGTTCTCGCCAACGGCCTGAATGATCAAGCCGACACGGCTCTTGATGATCACCCACGCCACCAGCGCAAATAGGGCGAACGACAGGTACACCAGCAAGTCCTGAGCAAACAGCATGCGCCCGATCAGCGGAATCTCACTCAGGTAAGGAATCGCCAACGGCTCGAATCCGGCCAACGGCTTGCCGACCCACGCCGCGCCGACAAAGGTCGACAGGCCCACGCCGAAAATCGTCAGCGCCAGCCCGGTTGCCACCTGATTGGCATTGAACACCAGCGCCACCAGGGCAAACAGGCAAGACAAGAGCATCCCCGCGAGCATCGCCAGCAACACGCCGAGCCACAGGTTGCCGCTGTTGAGGGCGACGATAAAACCGATCACCGCGCCAAACAACATCATTCCTTCCTGGCCGAGGTTGAGCACGCCGCTCTTTTCGCAGATCAACTCACCCAGCGCCACCAACAACAGCGGCGTGCCGCAACGCACCATGGCGTAGAAAATATTGCTCAGCAGATCGATATCCATCACAGCGCTCCGGCGGTTACGGCAGGGGACGATGCGCGCCGTGTCCAGCGCAGTTTCAGACGTGGCCGATAGAGAATCAGCACGTCGCAGGCCAGCAGGAAAAACAGCATCATTCCCTGAAACAGTTGGGTGATGGCTTGCGGCAGATTCAGGGTCATTTGCGCGCTTTCGCCGCCGATGTACAGCAGCGCCATCAGCAGGCTGGAGAACAGAATCCCGATAGGATTCAGCCGCCCGAGAAACGCCACGGTGATTGCTGCATAGCCATAGCCCGGCGAGACTTGCGGCACCAATTGCCCGATCGGCCCGGTCACTTCGCAAACCCCGGCCAGCCCGGCCAAGCCGCCGCTGATCAACAGCGCGAGCCAGATCAGACGTTTTTCGCGAAAGCCGACGAAACCCGCCGCACGTTTATCCAGCCCCAGCACCTTGATCTGAAAACCGACAAAGCTTTTCTGCAACAACACCCACACCGCAACCAGTGCGAGCAGGGCGAAATACACCCCGGCGTGCACCCGGCCATCCTCCATCAGCAGCGGCAGGCGGCTGGCGTCGCCGAACATCGCCGACTCGGGAAAGTTGTAGCCGGCCGGATCCTTCAGCGGCCCGTGCACGCAGAACAGCAACAGGTTCAGCGCGATGTAATTGAGCATGATGCTGGTGAGGATTTCGTTGGCGTTGAAGCGTGTGCGCAGCCATGCCGTCAGCCCGGCCCAAGCGGCGCCGGCGCAGGTGCCGGTGAGCAGGATCAGCACCAGTGCCCAGCGGCTTTGCAGGTCGATGATGTTCACCGCCAAGGCACTGCCGGCGAGTGCGCCGAGGAGCAATTGACCTTCGGCGCCGATGTTCCAGATCCGCGCTTGATAAGCCACCGCCAGACCGAGTGCGCAAAGCAGAATCGGCAGCGCCTTGACCAGCAGTTCGGAGACGCCATACAGATCGCTGATCGGTGCGATCAACAGCGTGTGCAAAGTTTGCAGTGGGTCATGCCCCAGAGCGATGAACAGCAGCGAGCCGCAGCCGAGGGTCAGCAGCGCCGCCAGCAGCGGCGAGCACCACAGCATCAGGCGCGATTGCTGGCCACGGGGTTCGAGGGAAAGCAGCATGTTGGGAAAACTCCGTCAGGCCGTGGCCGATGAATGCGCGTGGTTGATGTGCCCGGCCATCCAGCCGCCGACATCGCTCAGCAGGGTGTCGGTCGTGTTCTGCAGCGGCGACAGACGCCCCGCGCACAGCGCGCCGAGGCGGTCGCTGATCTGGAACAGTTCGTCGAGGTCTTCGGAAATCACCAGGATCGCCGCGCCGGCATCGCGCAGGGCAATCAGTGCGCGGTGAATGGTCGCCGCCGCGCCAACGTCGACGCCCCAGGTAGGGTGCGCGGCGATCAGCAGTTTCGGTTGCTGGAGGATTTCCCGGCCAAGAATGAATTTCTGCAGATTGCCACCGGACAGGCTGCGTGCGGCAGCGTGAGTGCCCGGGGTTTTCACCCCGAAGCGCTGAATGACCTGTTGGGCGAGAGCCTCGACTTTGCCGCGCTCGATCAAGCCATGGTTGACCAGTCCTTGCTGGAAGGCCGTGAGCAGGGCGTTGTCAGCCAGACTCAGTTCCGGCACCGCGCCGTGGCCCAGGCGTTCTGCCGGGACAAACGCCACACCGAGTTGGCGCCGCGCATCCGGGCGCAAATCAGCGACCGCTTGCCCGGCGAAACGAATCGTTGTCGCGCCCTCGCGGGGCAGGGTTTGTTCACCGCTGAGCAGGGCGAGCAGCTCATCCTGGCCATTGCCCGCGACCCCGGCGATACCGACGATTTCCCCGCTGCGCACTTGCAGGTTGATGTCGCTCAACGAGCAGCCGAAGGGATCGGGGTTGTGCCAGCTCAAACCGTTGACCTGTAGAAAATCCGCGCCGCCACTGACCTTCGGGTATTCGCCGATCAACGCCGCCGCTTCGCCGACCATCAACCGCGCCAATTGCTGATCAGAGCATTCGGCGGGGACGCAATGTCCGGCTACTCGTCCGCCACGCAACACCGTCGCGCTATGGCACAGCGCGCGCACTTCCGCGAGTTTGTGGCTGATGAACAGAATGCTGCAGCCCTCGGCCGCCAGACGACGCAGGGTGATGAACAGTTCGTCGGCCTCTTGCGGTGTCAGCACCGACGTCGGCTCGTCGAGGATCAGCAGGCGGATGTCCTGCATCAGGCAGCGGATGATTTCCACCCGTTGTCGCTCGCCAATCGACAGGCTGTGGACAAGTCGCTCCGGCTCCAGCGCCATGCCATAGCGGCGCGACACTTCGCGGATTTTCGGTTCAAGCTGTTTCGGCGTGCCGGCCTTGGCGCCCATGGCCAAGGCAATGTTCTGCGCGACGCTGAGGGTTTCGAACAGCGAAAAATGCTGAAACACCATGCCGATCCCCAACTGCCGGGCCTGTGCCGGGTTGCGAATATTCACCCGTTGCCCCTGCCAGAGCATTTCGCCGGAATCGGCCTGGGTCACGCCGTAGATGATCTTCATCAAGGTACTTTTGCCCGCGCCGTTCTCACCCAGCAGTGCGTGGATTTCTCCCGGCGCGATGCTCAGGTCGATGGCGTCATTGGCCAGACAACCGGGGTAGCGTTTGCTGATCTGGCGCAGTTGCAGGCGCGGCGTTGAATCTGGGCTTGGCATGACAGGCTCGACTGGCTTGGAGTTGTGCCTGTGGATAAAGCAATTTCCTGGCCATTGAGTCAGGAACGCCCGCCGTCACTGTCGCCGCGCGCCGGCGGCAGAGCTTCGCGATGAAAATCGCAGGGGGAGCGGGCACCAATTCAGCGCAAAGCTGTTGATCCGGCTCCACTTTTGCACCGTGACGAACTGGTTAAAAAACGAGCAACCGGGTCGAAGCTATACAGAACCTGCGGCTGCGCCAGCCATGAACGGGTTATCCACAGGTTGCTCCACAGTATTTGTGCGCAATTGGAAATCCTTGGCATAAGCGCCGCAGTGCTATCTCCCAAAGGTGATAAAAAGCGCTAACTATTTGTTTTTACGTGGGATTAATCTTTTTTCAGGTGGAATGGACGAAAAGTGAGCAAATCGCGCAAAGCCACGTGACAGAAGGGTTACAGCCATATGTGCTCAGGTTATCCACAGTCGGGTGCACAGCAAATGTGGGCAACTCCGTGGAATAAGCAGATTGTGGGCTGCCCTAAAAGATCGCAGCCTTCGGCAGCTCCTACAGGGAAACGCAAAGTCCTGTGTAGGAGCTGCCGAAGGCTGCGATCTTTTGATCTTCTAACGCTGCAGCACAATCCGCCCACGACTCAAATCCGCTAACTGCGTTTGCAGCAAATCGATCTGCTCCTCACCCACCGCCAACTGCAACTCAACACCATTGGCCGTGAAGTTTTCTTCCACCACCAACCCCCCCAGATCCGCCACTCGCAACTTCACCAGCGCCAACTCGGCAAACCCGCAGGCGCAACTGAGCGGCACACGACTGATCAACTCGACTTTCGCCGCCGCTTGCAGACACTTGTTCGCTCCGCCGCCATAGGCTCGGGCCAAACCGCCGGTACCCAATTGAATGCCGCCATACCAGCGGATCACCAGCACCGCGACCTGGTCGCAATCCTGCGCCTCGATGGCTGCCAGAATCGGTCGTCCGGCGGTGCCGCCGGGTTCGCCATCGTCGTTGCTGCGGTATTGAGCACCGATTTTCCACGCCCAGCAGTTGTGCGAGGCATTCAAGTCGCTGTGTTGTTCGAAGAACGCCTGCGCGTCGGCGGGGCTGCCGATCGGCGCGGCGAAGGTGATGAAGCGGCTTTTGCGAATCTCTTCGCGGTACTCGCAAAAACCGCTGAGGGTGAAAGGCATAAACGTCTTAAATAGTCGGGGTGAGGCCGCAGCCTTTGAGAATGATGCGGATCAGGTTGTTGCCGGCGTCTTCCATGTCCTGTTTGGTCAACTTGTTGCGCCCGCTGACGCGGCAGATCTGCGTGGCGAAGTCGGCGTAATGCTGGGTGCTGCCCCACAGCAGGAAGATCAGGTGCACCGGATCCACCGCGTCCATCTTGCCGGCATCGGTCCACGCCTGGAACACGGCCGCGCGGCCCTGGAACCAGGCGCGGTAATCCTGGTTGAAATACTCGGTCAGGCATTCGCCGCCGCTGATCACTTCCATCGCGAAGATCCGCGACGCCTGCGGTTGGCGGCGGGAGAATTCCATCTTGGCGCGAATGTAGCGGGTCAGCGCTTCGGCCGGATCATCCTCGGCGGTCAGGGTGTTGAAGGTGCTGTCCCACAGCTCGATGATGTTGCTCAGCACCGCCACGTACAACCCAAGCTTGTTGGTGAAGTAGTAATGCAGGTTCGCCTTGGGCAACCCGGCATTCTGGGCGATGGTGTTCATGCTGGTGCCTTTGTAACCGTGACGGGCGAACTCGTCTTCGGCGGCTTTGAGGATGGTCTCTTCGTTCTTCTGACGAATGCGGCTGGCGGGTTTGCCGCCGTGAGCGGGGACTTCAAAGGTCATAGGCACTTCCGGTTTGTCTGTGGGTGCAACCAGTTGCGTTGATAACGCACCCACAGGCATCCGACAAGTCCTGAAGCAATAAAACCGTTACGCCTGTTCGATCTTGTTCAGCGCTGCGGCGGATTCGACGGGGTTGGTTTTCGCTTCTGGCAGTAACAGGCAGAGGATGATCGCGGTCAGGCCACCGCTGGTGATTGCCGAGTCGAACAGGTTCTGCACCAGTTTCGGCAGCAGGTGCAGCAGGTTGGGTTGCGCGGCAATGCCCAGGCCGACGCCGAGCGAGGTGGCGATGATCAGCATGCTGCGTCGGTCCAGCGGCGACTGTGCGAGGATCCGCACCCCGGCCGCCGCCACGCTGCCGAACATCACCAGAGTGGCGCCACCGAGCACCGGTTTCGGGATCTGCTGCAGCACCGCGCCGATCATGGGGAACAGGCCGAGACAAAACAGGATCGCACCGATGTAAAGTCCGACATAGCGGCTGGCGACGCCGGTCAACTGGATCACGCCGTTGTTCTGCGCAAACGTGGTGTTGGGGAAGGCGCTGAAGGTGGCGGCGATCATGCAGCTCACGCCGTCACCGAGCACGCCGCCACGCAGTCGGCTTATATAAGAGGGGCCGCTGATCGGCTGGCGGGCGAGCATGCAATTGGCCGTGAGGTCGCCGACGGTTTCGATGGTGCTGATCAGATAAATCAGCGCGACGGGCAGGAAAGCCGTCCAGTCGAAGCTGAACCCGAACTTGAACGGCGCAGGAAGACTGACCAGCGGCAGGTCAGGCAATGCCTGTGGGACCAGTTTTCCGCTGAACCACGCGGCCAGACTGCCAAGCAGCAGTCCGACAATGATTGCCGACAGCCGCACCCACGGCGTGTTCGAGCGATTGAGCAGGATGATCGTCAGCAACACGAACACCCCCAGCGCCAGATTGCCCGGCGCGCCGAAGTCCGGCGCATTGAATCCACCGCCCAGATCGGTGATGCCGACCTTGATCAGACTGACGCCGATCAGGGTGATGACGATCCCGGTCACTAGCGGCGTAACAACCCGGCGTAATTGACCGATGAAACGGCTGAGGACGATCTGCACCACGGCGCCGAAAAAGCACACGCCGAAGATCATCGCCAGAATGTCTTCCGGGCTGCCGCCGCGCTGCTTGACCAGAAATCCGGCGGACAGCACCGCGCCGAGGAAGGCAAAACTGGTGCCCTGCAAACAGATCATCCCGGCGCCGATGCCGAACGGCCGCCGCGCCTGAATAAAGGTGCCGACGCCCGACACCATCAAGGCCATGCTGATCAGGTACGGCAAGTGCGCGGTCAGCCCGAGGGCCGAGCCAATCACCAGCGGCGGGGTGATGATGCCGACGAAACTGGCGAGCACGTGTTGCAGGGCGGCGAGGATTGCGGCGGGTGGTTTGGGGCGGTCGTCGAGGCCGTAAATCAGGTCGCTGGACGGTACGGAGTCTGGCTGCATGGCTGAGGGCTTCTTATCAAAGGAACGAAGTAATTCCTCCTCTGCAAAAACCTGTCCACTTGCTCAACTTTCTGCCTGTAAACCTTCCAATGTAGGAGCTGCCGAAGGCTGCGATCTTTTGATCTTGCTTTCAACGCGTCGCAGCGAGGCTTTCAAGAAAGCTCTCCAGCACCAAATGAGGGCGCCGCCCCTTGCGCGTGACCGATGCAAGGCTCAAATCATAAAACCGCGTCGTCGATTTCAGCGCACGCAAGCGCCCTTGCTGCACCCACAGGCTGGCGTAGTGATCCGGCAGATAACCGATGTAACGCCCGGTCAGAATCAGAAACGCCATGCCCTCACGATCGGACGCGCTGGCTGTGCAATTGAGCGCCTGATAATGCGCCTGAATCTCCGCCGGCAAACGAAACGTCGGGGCAATCGCGTCCTGACTGTTAAGGCGCTCGTCATCCAGTTGCTTGTCATCCACATAAAACAGCGGATGGCCCACCGCGCAATACAACAGCGAACGTTCGCTATACAAAGGTTGATATTCCAGCCCCGACAGTGCGCTGGCCTGCGGCACCACGCCGACATGCAGGCGGCCGTCGAGCACGCCTTGTTCGACTTCATTGGGCGCGATCATGCGGATCTGGATCTGCACGTCCGGCCCGCGTTCCTTCAACTGGGCGAGGGCATGGGTGATGCGCATGTGCGGCAGGGTGACGAGGTTGTCGGTCAGGCCAATGATCAGTTCGCCACGCAGGTGCTGGTGCAGGCCATTGACCTCGGTGCGGAAACTTTCCAGCGCACTTAACAGTTGCAGCGCTGACTGATAAACCTCGCGGCCCTCTTCGGTCAGCGAGAAGCCGGCGCGCCCGCGCTGGCACAGGCGCAGGCCGAGACGCTGTTCGAGATCGCTCATTTGCTGGCTGATCGCCGAGCGACCGATGCCAAGCACGGTTTCCGCCGCCGAAAAGCCGCCGCACTCCACCACGCTGCGGAAAATCCGCAGCAGGCGAATATCAAAATCACTGACCTGGGCCAGCGGATCGGGGCGGCGACTGCTCATGCTGTTGTTCTCATTGTTTAGCAGGCTTCTAACTGAAGGTTAGAAAAGTTGGATTTCACCGACTTTATCCGCGTGGCAATTTAGCTGCAACAACGCTTTTTATCTCCCTGATGCTTATGCCCTGCGAGGTTTTGCCCGATGAACATGCCTGAAAACGCGCCGTCGCCACTGGCCAGCCAACTGAAGCTGGACGCGCACTGGATGCCGTACACCGCCAACCGCAACTTCCAGCGCGATCCGCGTCTGATCGTGGGTGCCGAAGGCAGCTGGCTGTTCGATGACAAGGGCCGCAAGATCTACGATTCGCTGTCCGGTCTGTGGACCTGCGGCGCCGGGCACACCCGCAAGGAAATCCAGGAAGCGGTTTCCAAGCAACTGGGCACCCTCGATTACTCGCCAGGCTTCCAGTACGGCCACCCGTTGTCGTTCCAGTTGGCCGAGAAAATCACTGACCTGACTCCGGGCAACCTGAACCACGTGTTCTTCACCGACTCCGGCTCCGAGTGTGCCGACACCGCGGTGAAGATGGTTCGTGCCTACTGGCGTCTGAAAGGTCAGTCGACCAAGACCAAAATGATCGGCCGTGCCCGTGGTTATCATGGCGTGAACATCGCCGGCACCAGCCTCGGCGGTGTCAACGGCAACCGCAAACTGTTCGGTCAGGCGATGATGGATGTCGATCACCTGCCGCACACGCTGCTGGCCAGCAATGCATTCTCCCGTGGCATGCCGGAGCAGGGCGGTATCGCGCTGGCTGATGAACTGCTGAAGTTGATCGAACTGCACGACGCATCGAACATCGCGGCGGTCTTCGTTGAGCCAATGGCCGGTTCCGCTGGCGTACTGGTTCCGCCTCAGGGTTACCTGAAGCGTCTGCGCGAGATCTGCGATCAGCACAACATCCTGCTGGTGTTCGACGAAGTGATCACCGGTTTCGGCCGCACCGGTTCGATGTTCGGCGCCGAGAGCTTTGGCGTGACCCCGGATCTGATGTGCATCGCCAAGCAAGTCACCAACGGCGCGATTCCGATGGGCGCGGTGATTGCCAGCTCCGAGATCTACCAGACCTTCATGAATCAGCCGACTCCGGAATACGCGGTGGAATTCCCCCACGGCTACACCTACTCGGCCCACCCGGTGGCGTGCGCCGCTGGCCTGGCGGCACTCGATCTGCTGCAAAAGGAAAACCTGGTGCAGAGCGTGGCCGACGTCGCCCCGCATTTCGAAAACGCGCTGCATGGCCTGAAAGGTTCGAAAAACGTCATCGACATCCGTAACTACGGCCTGGCCGGCGCGATTCAGATCGCGGCCCGTGATGGCGACGCCATCGTGCGTCCATTCGAGGCCGGCATGGCCCTGTGGAAAGCCGGGTTCTACGTGCGCTTCGGCGGCGACACCCTGCAGTTCGGCCCAACCTTCAACAGCAAGCCGCAAGACCTCGATCGTCTGTTCGACGCGGTTGGCGAAGTGCTGAACAAGCTCGACTGATTTTTCCCTCTATATATACCTGCGAATAACGGGCGCCCCATGTGGGCGTCTGTACACAAGAATTCAGGAGTTTTCGATGAGCGTTATCCCGCATTTGATCAATGGCGAACTGGTGACCGAGAACGGTCGCGCGGTTGATGTGTTCAACCCGTCCACCGGTCAGGCGATCCACAAGCTGCCGCTGGCCACCCGCGAAACCATTCAACACGCGATCGACGCTGCCAAGGCTGCGTTTCCGGCATGGCGCAACACCCCGCCGGCCAAACGTGCCCAGGTGATGTTCCGCTTCAAGCAACTGCTGGAGCAGAACGAAGCG
The DNA here is from genome assembly GCF_040729435.1 of Pseudomonas sp. HOU2. NCBI lineage: Bacteria > Pseudomonadati > Pseudomonadota > Gammaproteobacteria > Pseudomonadales > Pseudomonadaceae > Pseudomonas > Pseudomonas sp. HOU2. The sequence continues at coordinate 4,128,719 of NZ_CP160398.1, forward strand.
CGCATCTCGCAATTGATCAGCGAAGAACACGGCAAGACCCTCGAAGACGCCGCCGGTGAACTGAAGCGTGGTATCGAGAACGTCGAGTTCGCCTGCGCCGCCCCGGAAATCCTCAAAGGCGAGTACAGCCGTAACGTCGGCCCGAACATCGACGCGTGGTCGGACTTCCAGCCACTGGGCGTGGTTGCTGGTATCACACCGTTCAACTTCCCGGCGATGGTGCCGCTGTGGATGTATCCGCTGGCGATCGTCTGCGGTAACTGCTTCATTCTCAAACCATCCGAGCGTGACCCGAGCTCGACGCTGTTGATCGCTCAACTGTTGCTGGAAGCTGGCCTGCCGAAAGGCGTGCTGAGCGTGGTGCATGGCGACAAGACTGCGGTGGACGCGCTGATCGAAGCACCGGAAGTCAAAGCGCTGAGCTTTGTCGGCTCGACGCCGATTGCCGAGTACATCTACGCCGAAGGCACCAAGCGCGGCAAGCGCGTTCAGGCACTGGGCGGGGCGAAGAACCACGCGGTACTGATGCCGGATGCGGATCTGGACAATGCGGTCAGCGCACTGATGGGCGCGGCCTACGGTTCCTGCGGTGAGCGCTGCATGGCGATTTCGGTCGCAGTGTGTGTCGGCGACCAGGTGGCGGATGCGCTGGTGGCGAAACTGGTTCCACAGATCAAGGCGCTGAAAATCGGCGCTGGCACTTCCTGTGGTCTGGACATGGGCCCACTGGTAACCGGTCAGGCGCGGGACAAGGTCAGTGGTTATGTCGATGACGGTGTGGCAGCGGGCGCGACCTTGGTCGTCGATGGTCGCGGCTTGAGCATTCCGGGTAACGAAGAGGGCTTCTTCCTCGGCGGCTGTCTGTTCGATAACGTCACCCCTGAGATGCGCATCTATAAGGAAGAGATCTTCGGGCCGGTGTTGTGCGTGGTCCGGGTCAACAGCCTGGAAGAAGCGATGAAGCTGATCAACGATCACGAATACGGCAACGGCACCTGCATCTTTACCCGTGACGGTGAAGCGGCGCGTCTGTTCTGCGACGAGATCGAAGTCGGCATGGTCGGCGTCAACGTACCGCTGCCGGTACCGGTTGCCTACCACAGCTTCGGCGGCTGGAAGCGTTCGCTGTTCGGCGACTTGCATGCCTATGGCCCGGATGGTGTGCGCTTCTATACCCGTCGCAAGGCCATCACCCAGCGCTGGCCGCAGCGTGCGAGCCATGAAGCTTCGCAATTCGCTTTCCCTAGCTTGTAAGTAGCAGGGCAGTGCATAGAAGGCCGAC